>JAJYNV010000143.1 GCA_021786135.1 Bacillota bacterium | reverse complement strand
TTCCTTCCAGGAGTTCGAGACCGCGGCCTACATCGCACGAGAACTGTCGGCCATCCCGGGCATCTCGGTGTCGCAGCCGACAGCCACCAGCGTTCTCGGCACGCTCCGAGGCCCGCGCCCCGGACGGAAGGTCGGTCTGCGCGCCGACATCGATGCGCTGCCGATCGCTGAAGAGACCGGACTGCCCTTCGCTTCGACCAAGCCTGGCACGATGCACGCCTGCGGACACGATGGCCACACCGCCATGCTGCTCGCGGCAGCGACGCTTCTAAGCAGGCGACGCGCCGATCTCGCCGGCGAGGTACTCTTCATCTTCCAGCATGCGGAGGAGCTCGCCCCCGGTGGCGCGCAGGAGATCGTAGCCACTGGAGCCCTGCACGGTGCGGATTTCATCGTCGGGCAGCACCTCTGGCTGCCCCTCGACGGCGGTAAGCTGGGCCTCTCCGCCGGTCCTCTGACGGCCGCTGTAGACAGCTTCGAGGCGACCGTCGTGGGCAGGGGCGGGCATGCGGCGCAGCCGCACCTCACGGTGGACGCGGTCGTGCTCGCCGCCCAGGTTGTGCTTGCGTGGCAGACGATCGTGGCGCGCGAGCGCGACCCACTGCTTCCGCTCGTCCTCAGTGTGACGCGGATCGAGGGCGGGCGGGCCCACAACGTCCTGCCGGATGAGGTGCGTCTCGTGGGTACGGTGCGCAGCACCGATCCGGACCTGCGCGAACTGGTGCGCCGCCGAATGGAGGAAATCCTCGCCGCCCTGACGGGCGCAGCTGGCGGCAGCTATCGCATGCACGTCACGCGCGGCTACGCGCCGGTCGTCAACGACCAGGCGCTCACGCAGCGCCTCGGGCCAATCTTGCGCGAGGTCCTGGGCCAGGACGTCGTCGTCCCTGCGACGCCGTCGATGGTCGGGGAGGACTTCTCCGCCTATGCCCAGGTCGCCCCCTCCTGCTTCTGGCTGCTCGGGGCGCGGAGCGAGGAGAAGGGCATCACCTTCCCCCACCACCACGCCCGCTTCACGGTCGACGAGGATGTCCTGCCGCTTGGTGCCGCAGCCCTCGCCGGCGCCGCCATTGGCCTACTGAGCGACACGACGGAGGAAGAGCATGGCACGACTTGATCCCAGCGTGGCCCGCATCCTGTTCGGACGCTTCATTCCGATGCGCGACGGCGTGCGCCTCTCGGCGGACATCTACCTGCCGCGGCAGGAAGGCCCGCACCCGGCCATCGTGCTGCGCACCCCCTACGTGAAATCCAGTGCGCGCTACACGGAGCGCGCGATGCACTGGGCGGAGGACGGCTACGCCTTCGTGCTGGTCGATGTCCGCGGTCGCGGCGATTCGGAAGGCGACTTCGCCCCCTACCGGCGCGACGGCATCGACGGCTACGACGTGATCGAATGGGTCGCGGCACAACCCTGGTGCACGGGAGCTGTCGCGACGACGGGCGCCTCCTATTCGGGCCGTGTGCAATGGATCACGGCGGTTACGCGACCTCCGCACCTGCGCGCCATGATTCCGATGGTGGCCCCGTCCGACACCTTTGTCGAGTTCCCCACCGGTGTGCCGAGCCCGATGGACATCTGCTGGTACCACATGACGAGCGGCCGCACCGCACAGGACACCGATCCTGTCGACTGGCTCGGCGTCTACCGCCACCTGCCGCTGGCGACGATGGACGAGGCCCTTGGCCGCGACCTTCCCCGCTGGCGGGAAGTCGTGAGCCACCAGACGCTCGACGACTACTGGCAGGTGCTCTCGTACCAGCACCGCTTCGAGGAGATCGATTTGCCGGTGCTCCACGTCTCCGGCTGGTACGACGACGAGCAGATCGGCACGCCGCTCAACTTCCAGGGCATGGTGGAACATGGCGCGAGCGCCTTCGCCCGGGAGAACCAGCATCTCTTGATGGGACCCTGGGGCCATCATGTGAACGGCGGCACCCGTCTCGGCGAAGTGGAGTTCGGTCCGGAGGCGCTCATCGACCTGCACGCCATGGAACGTCGGTTCCTCGACCGTCATCTCAAGGGGCTGGACGTGCCGAAGCTGCCTCCCGCGCGCGTCTTCCTCATGGGAGAGAACCGCTGGCAGGATGAGCCTATATGGCCGCCGCAGGCCATGCGCCAGGTTTCCTATTTCCTCCACAGCGAGGAGGGGGCGCAGAGTCGCTTCGGGGACGGTCGCCTCGACGTCGCCGAACCGGGTGACGAGCCGCCTGACCGCTTCACCTACGATCCCCGCCGGCCCGTGCCTTTCCTCACCGACCCGACCTCCGCGCAGATCGGCGGCCCCGACGACTATAGCGCCGTCGAGCGCCGCGACGACGTGCTCTGCTACACGAGCGAACCCGTGACACAGCCGCTCGATCTCATCGGGCCGGTGTCTCTCGTCCTCCACGCCTCTACAAGCGCACCGGACACGGACTTCACGGCCAAGCTCGTCGACGTCTGGCCGACTGGATTCTGCCAGCGCCTGACCGACTCGATCGTCAGGCTGCGCTACCGCGAGGGCTTCGCTGAGGCGCGGCTCGCCACGCCAGGCGAAGTCTACGAGCTTGCAATCGACCTCTGGAACGTGTGTCTGAGACTCCTGCCGGGCCACCGCCTGCGCCTCGAGGTGTCGTCGAGCGCATTCCCCAAGTACGCCTTGAACCTCAACACGGGCGAGGATCTCGCGCTCGGCACGTCCGTGGCCGTCGCAGAGCAAGAGGTATTCCACGACCCCGCCCACCCCTCGCGCCTCCTGCTTCCCGTGCTCCGCTAGGGAGAGAGCGCGTGGGGAGGCCCGAGGGCCTCCCCACTTTTACATGTTGCTCTCTAAGCCTTCCTTGCGGGCGATCTCCAGGAACGCCTCCGCGTGCTGCCTGACCGCCTCTTCGCCGCGCAGGACGAAGCGGATGCGCCGCAGCCGCTGGAGGCCCGCCTTTGCGGCGATCGCCCTCGCCGCCACGCGGGCCGCCTCGGCCATGGGATAGCCGAAGATGCCCGTCGAGATCGCGGGCGTCGCCAGCGACGTGAGGCCACCGCGCTCCGCTATGTCAAGGATGTTCCGGTAGCAGCGTGCGAGGAGCTCCGCCGCCGGTTCGTCGACGCCGTACACCGGTCCTAGGCAGTGGATCACGTACGCATTGGGTAGAGCAAAGCCTTTGGTCAGGACGGCCTCGCCCGGGCGAATCGGTGCCAGGGGACGGCAGGCCGCCGCAAGCTCCGGACCTGCCGCTCGATGGATCGCGCCGGCGACGCCGCCGCCGGGCAGGAGATCCCGGTTCGCCGCGTTCACGACCGCGTCGAAGCCAGGCTGGGACGTGATGTCTCCTTCGACGCACTCCACCACGAGCGCACCGACACTGATCTGCACCGCATCGCCTCCCAGGATCTCAGTGGTCTGACCACGTTCCCGGGTGCTGGACCCAGCGTCGTCGGCGGGCAGGGGCGACGCCGTCAGGCGAGATCTCGCTGCGTCTCCGCAAGAGCTTGGCGCAGAGCGCCCTCGGCAAGCGCCGAGAGATCCAGACGTTCGGCGCCGACAAACGCCATCAACCGCCTGAGGCCACGCGCCACCGCGGCCTGGAAGCGGACCGAGCCAAGGAACGCGGGGTCCTCCGCCCAGATGCCCTGCACGATCAGCGTGCCGCTGCCTGCGTCAAGGCGGGGGCTCATGCGACCGACCAGGCGGTCGCCGAGAAGGATCGGGGTCACGTACCGCCCGTAACGGACGTCTTCGCTGCGCTTGTAGATCTCCCAGGCGTAATCGAAGTGGAAGATGTCCTTGAGGTGCCGGCGGTCCAGCACGTTGTCGAGCGGCGACAGGAACAGTGCCTCCTCAGGCCCGAAGCCCTCCCCGGCGGGCTGCTCGCCCCGCACCAGGGCGTCGAGCGTCTCAAGGCCCGCTGCGGAAACGATGCGCTCTCCGCGCACTCCCTCGATGCCGATCCTCCGCACGAGGCCAAGATCCTCGAGTTCCCGCAGGCGGCTCAGAGCCTCGCCCTCCGGCACCTTGCGAAAGATCGCGTAGCTGAAGGCCTGGCGCCAGGCCTGGGGCGACAGCATGTCGGCGCGCGCGGCCGTCAGGCAGGCCATCGCCTCCTCTGTCTCGCGCTCCGGCAGCTCGTGGCGGTACATGTCCGGCACCACGCGCTCGAAGAGATCATAGACCCGCTCGCCCCGTTGCCGGCTGTGGGTCATGAGATGACCGGTTAGCCAAAGGTGGTAGAGCACGAGTCCCGCATCGTGACGGGCCCGATAGCTTGCGACGCGCTGCCCGCCGAAGTCGCGCGCGGTCAGCGGGCCCTCGTCGCGAATGCGTGCGAGCACCCCCGGGATGAGGTCCCCGTAGCGCTGACTCACAGCCGCCTGACGCGGATCCGTGGCCCGCCTGCGCATGTGCAGCCGCCAAAGGGGCAGCGTCGCGATCGGATAGATGTCGAGATGCCCGCCATACTCGAAGAAGCGGCGATCCTTGTAGAGCAACTCCTCCAGATATTCGCGCCGGTAGCCCTCGACCCGGTTCCAGAGCGTGATGTCGTGACTCTTCGCGAGGATGGTCACAGGATCCACCTGTAGCTGTCCGAGGAGCTGCAGAGCAGCCGCCGTGCCGTCCTTGCCGGCGACGCGCCGTAGGGGCAGCAGTCCGCTGCGCAGGACGAGATAGCGCCTGGCCACGTCGAGTGGCAGCATCAGGAGCGGCCGATTCCCTGCACCCAGGTCGCTCTCCTCCTTCCACCAAGCTCCAGCCGAGGCCGACAGCGCTTGTGCAGCCCGGAAGGCGCGTAAGGTCAGCGCCTGCTTTCCGGCCGTACGAAGGGGTCGCAGACCCGCGCGTCGGTAAGCGGTCCATAGTTCTCCGGCTTGCGGAAGGCATTGCCCCAGGTTTCCCGGGCTCGGTACGTCCGCAGGGCGTCGAGGTCGAAGTCCGCCAGCAGGACGCCCGCCTCCTCCCCGCCCCGGACGAGCGTCATGTCGCGCGCCTCCCAGCCCTGCCCGTCGCCGCACTCGCCGTATGCCATGCCGTCGATGGCGGTCGACCCGCCGTTCTCATCCGGTGCCGCGTAGTTCGCGAGCGCGATGCCCACCATGTTCTCAAAGGCCCGGCTCTGCAGCTGACTCTCGCGATGGACATCCCAGGGACACGCGTTAGGCACCAGTATGATCTCCGCGCCTGCCAGCATCAGCACGCGAGCGCTCTCCGGAAACTCGCGGTCATAGCAGATCATTGCGCCTACGTTGACGGGTCCCGCCGCAGTGTCGAGCGTCGCGACGGGAAAGCCCTCGCCCGGCTCAAGGAGACATTCGTCGCTGAAGTCGCAGGTGTGCACCTTCCGGTAGGTGAGCACCGGGTGACCCTGGCGGTCGAGGAGGGTCAAGGCATTGCGGGGCTGTCGCGCCGTGCGCTCGAGGTAGGTCGCCGCGATCGCCATCCCGAGCTCCCGCGCCAGATCGCGCATGCCGAGAAGACCCTCGTCCTCAAGCGTCACCGCCTCCTGCTGCCATCTGCGCACCGCTGCCTCGTCGGTCGGATCGGGAAGGCGGTAGCCGATGTTCCACATCTCCGGCAGGAGCGCGAGATCCGCCCCCTTGTCCTTCGCCTCGCGGCAAGCCGCCTTTGCCCGGGCCCATGCCGCCGCCTGATTCTCCGGCATGGCCTGCAGCTGGAGCAGTGCCACCCGCAACGTCCTGCCAGCCACCTCTAAGCCCCCTCGCATGCCAAAAGCGGCGCCCCGCGGGACGCCGCTTTTGTGCTCGAATCTACTCGGCGCCGGCTTCGACGAAGCTGTAGCCGTAGCGCCCCTTGACGCAGAGAAAGCCCTGCGTGATGGAGTGGTCCATCGGTGACGTCACCTTCACGATCTCGTTCGACGCCCGGTCGACATGCAGCTCGAGTTGGCAGCCGACACCGCAGTAGGAGCAGGTCGTCTGCACCACGTCGTAGCGGCTCTCATCCCAGCGGCCCTCGGAGCGCAGGCTGTGCTCCCGGCGGTCCATGAGCGCGCCCGTGGGGCAAACGGCGACGCAGTTGCCGCAGAAGACGCAGGCCGAGTCCGGCAGGGTCTCGCCGAAGCCGGCCGCGATGCCGGCATTGAAGCCACGGCCCGCCACCGTCAGGGCGAAGGTGTTCTGCACGTCCGGTCCACAGGCCTCAACGCAGCGGTAGCAGAGGATGCACTTGTCGTAGTCGCGCACGTAGAGCTGATTGTCATCGAAGAAGCCCTTCTCGTAGCGGCGGCCGCTGTAGCGGTCAGGATCCGCGCCGAGACTCTCGGCCTGGGCGGCGAGCGAGGGCGCCGTCGAGACGTCGTTCTGGCTCAGGAGGAGTTCGAACACCCCGCGACGGGCGTTCTGCACCCGCTCGGAGTCTGTTCGCACCTCCATGCCGGGCTCCGCCTTGCGCTCGCACGATGCCACCAGCGCACGACTGCCCTTGAGGTCCACCACGCAAGCCCGGCAGGCCTTTGCGGGCGTCAGGTGCTCATGCGTGCAGAGCGTCGGTGTCTCCACCTGTGCACGGCGCAGGACGTCGAGAATGGTCTCACCCTCATGGGCGATGGCCTCACGTCCGTCGATGAGGATCCCGAATGTATCTGCCACGCCCATCCCTCCTTAGACCGCGAGCAGCCCCTCGGCCTCGGCCTCGATCAGGCTGCGCACCGCGGTGGAAGCGGTCTGACCAAGACCGCAGATCGAAGCATCGGTCATCACCTGGCTCAGGCGCACCAGCAGGTCGCGCTCGTCCGAGCCGCCGCGCCCCTCTGCCAGGGTTTCAAGCATCTCATGCTGGCGCCGCGTTCCGACGCGGCAAGGCACGCACTGCCCACACGACTCGTGGGCGAAGAAGCTGCCGAGCCGCTCCGCGACCCGCCAGAGGTTCGTTTCGTGGTCGAACGCGATCAAGGCCCCCGAGCCCAGTGTGGCATGGTGCTCCTGGGCTGCCTCGTAACTCAGCGGCATGTCGAAGTCGCGGGGGAAAACGAACGTCCCCGCTGCACCGCCAAGCAGGATGGCCTGCAGGTCGTGCGCGCCCGCAAGGTCCAGGAGTTCGCGCAGCGGAACGCCGAACGGCAGTTCGTACACTCCTGGACGCTCGACGTGGCCCGAGACCGAGAAGAGCTTGATGCCTGGCGATCTCGGGGTGCCCAGGGTGCGCAGCCATGCAGGTCCGCGCGTCACGATGTCCGGCACGTTCGCTATGGTCTCGACGTTGTTGATCGCTGTGGGCTTGCGGAAGAGGCCGGCCACCGTCGGAAACGGCGGCTTGGACATCGGCTCGCCGCGATAGCCCTCGATCGAGCGGAAGAGCGCGGTCTCCTCGCCGCAGATGTAGGCCCCGCCACCGCGCCGGATCTCGATCGAGAGGGCACTGCCCTCGGGACCAAGTCCTTCAAGGTAGCCGGCGGCAGCAAGTTCCTCGGCGCAGCACTGCAGGATCTGCGCTTCCCTGCGGTATTCACCGCGGATATAGATGTAGGCGCGCGTCGCCGAGATGGCGTAGCACGCGATGAGCACGCCCTCGAGGACCATGTACGGGTCGACGTCGATCATGACGCGGTCCTTGAAGGTGCCCGGTTCGCTCTCGTCGGCGTTCAGGACGAAGTACCGTTCCGGGTCCTGCGCCATGCGCACCGATTCCCACTTCCGCCCGGTCGGAAAGCCGGCGCCACCGCGGCCGACAAGTCCGCTCTCGGTGACGATGCGCACCGTCTCTTCGGCGCCGATCTCCCGTGCCTTTTTGAGACCCGCGAGTCCGCCGCTGGCGAGATAGGTCCCGAGGTCCCGCGCAGGTGTGGCCTGCCTTTGGAGCAGCACAGGCTCATGCATGGTCGTCACCGATCCTCAGGATCGCCGCAGGCGCCAGCGGCGCGAGAGGCTCCTCGTCGTACAGTCCGGCAGGGGCCTTGTCGCAGAGCCCGAGGCAGGCGCAGCGCGTCCAGGAAACGTCGCCGTTCCGGCTCGGCTCGCCCTCAGGTCCCAGAACCCTCTCCGCCTCCGCGGCCACCTGTTCGGCTCCGTGCAGGCTGCAGGTCACATCTTCGCAGATGCGCAGGACCTTTCTGCCGGTCGCCTTCTCGCTCAGCAGGTCGTAGAACGTGACGACGCCGTAGTTGTCA
>JAJYNV010000090.1 GCA_021786135.1 Bacillota bacterium | reverse complement strand
CCCTCGAAGATTTCACGCGCAAGGTGCCTGTCCTGACGAAGGACTCCCTGCGTCTCGAGCAGGAGGCCCACCCGCCTTTTGGCCGCTACCTAGGCTTTCCGGTCGAGGAGGGCGTGCACGTGCACGGCTCGTCCGGCACGACAGGACGACCGACCTTCTACCTCTTCTCGAAGCCTGACATCGCCTACATCCGTGGCGTGATGGCCCAGGCGCTCCATACGGCAGGTGTGCGCAAGCACGACATCGTCCAGATCTCCACGGACCTCGGCATGTTCATGGGCGGCTGGGGAGCCCTTTGGGGCGCCGAGGAGATCGGCGCGGCATGTTTCACACCGGGCGCAGGCAACGCCGAGCGCCACGTGCGCCTGATGCATGAAGTGGGCTCCACGGTTCTCATCACGACTCCGACCTTCGCGCTACGCCTGCTCGACGAGGCGAGGACCCGTGGCTTCGACCCGGCACGGTCGCCCCTTCGGCTCGGCATCTTCATCGGCGAGCCCGGCGCCGGCATCCCCGGCACGAAGGCGGCGCTCGAGGCAGGCTGGGGCATCAAGGCCATGGACTGCGCAACCACGAGCGAGATGACTCCTTGGGCGACCAACGTCGAGTGCGAGGAACGGCGCGGCGTACATGTGCTGCAGGACGAGGTGTATACGGAAATCGTCGCCAAGGACGATCCGCAGCGCATCCTGCCGGACGGCGAGAGCGGTGCTGTCGTCTACACCCATCTCCGTCGCAAGGGCCAGCCGATGATCCGCTTCTGGTCCGGCGACGAATCGCGCATGAGTTCCGAGCCCTGCCCCTGTGGCCGCACCTACCCGCGTCTGCCGGACGGCGTCTACGGGCGGGTCGACGACATGCTGATCTTGCGCGGCGTCAACGTCTACCCAAGCGCCGTGCAGAGGGCGCTCCTGGAAGTCGAGGGGCTTGGCAGCGAACACCGCATCGTTCTGACCCGCACGGGCGCGATGGATGAAGCCACGATCCGCATCGAATACGACCCGCGCCTGGCAGAGGGCGCCAGGTCTCCCAGCGAGGAACGGCTGCGCGATCTGCACGACCGCACGCATGCCCATCTGCGGGCCGTGACCGGCGTGCGCTTCAACATCGAATTCCTTCCGCCGCAATCCCTCGAGCGCTTTGACGTCAAGGCGCGACGGGTGATCGACCAGCGCTCCGCCCAGTAGATACGGACGCACCGAAGGAGGCGGGTCCGGGCTATAGCCCGGACCCGCCTCCTTTGCCTGCCCGTCTCCGTCTCAGAGACGGGTCAACCGCCAGCGCAAGGTGGGCGCCGGCAGCGGCTCTGCAAGCTTCACGCTTACCTTGCTGCTCTGGCTGCCAAGCTGCACGCTCAACCGACCTATAACTTTGCCGGCGGTTGCAGGCGTGGAAGGTGGCTGAGCCTTGAGCGCGATCGCGGCGACCATTCCGGGCCAACCGAGGAACTGAACTCCGCTCGACGCGACAACCGGCTGCGTTCCCTGCCAAGGCGTGTTTACGGTGGCGACCTGGGCGCCCTGCGCGAAGACATGCACCGGTCGGACAGCCTTGGTCGCTGCGTTGACCAGATTCAAGCCGTCTGAGATCGCGAGCGCCAATGGCTCGGCCGTAGTCTGACCGAACACGGAGGCGAGCACGACGAGGTTGCGGCCATCCACCGTTCGGTTGGCCGCAACGACGTAGCACCCGCCTGCTGCGAGGGTCGATCCCGTCTTGACACCGATGACGCCCTGGTGGGTGACCTTGTTGTTGTAGTTGTACACGAGACCTGCCACCGGCAGGATCACCTGCGGTTCAGCCACAATTTGCGCAAACACCGGGTTCTTCATCGCAACTTCTGCCAGGCGCAACTGGTCCGAAGCCGTACTGACCGTCTGCTGGCTGAGGCCGCTGGCATCTGCATAGGTCGTGTGCCCGAGGCCAAGCTGCTTGGCCTTGGTGTTCATCATGCGGACAAAGCCGCTCTGACTGCCGCTGACCCAATTGGCCAAGATGGTCGCGATGTTGTTGCCCGACGGGATGAGCAGCGCCTGCAGCATCTGATACTCTGTCATCTTCTCGCCCGCCTGCACCGGTACCAGCGACTGCGCCGTGTTGGCGATCGCCTGATACGCGGCGGCGTCCTGCGCCGTAATCGTCAGGGAGGGTCCTTGCGCCCCCAGCGCCAGGGGGTGCTTCTCGAGCACCAGGAGAGCCGTCATCACCTTGGCCACGCTGCCGATCGGAACCGGTTGGTTGCCACCGTAACTCGCCATCTGACCGATGCCCATGACACCCACGGCGGCCTCGCCACTGGCGGGCCACGGCAGCTGGGGTTTAGGTCCGCTGACCTGCACGCTGGAAACGGTCACGGCCACCGCCGGCTTGGGCACCGGTCGCACCAGCTGGACGACGCCCAGGACGATCACGATCACCAGAAGGACACCCAACAGCCTCAAAAGACGCATGCTCCCGACCAGCCTCCCCGATCTTGCGCCCGCCTGCCGGCAGACATGCCGCATCCAGGGTACGTCCAACAGCCCTAGAGTTTCCTGATGGAATGATGAAATCCGCTGCACGGGCGACATTTCCGTATCGCCCGCAGGCGTTCTCTCCCATCACCTTCCTGGTCAGCCGGGCGTGCGCGTGGACATGCCTATGTTAGACTCTTAGCCAAATCAGTGCGGGGGGAATCACCTTGTTCCGATCCCTGGCGCCATGGGGCGCTTTGCTTGCGCTGCTCGGGGGGCTCATGCTCCCAGGCTGCGGCGCCCAGCACGCCAAAGGCGTCCCTGCCTCGGGCCACAAGGTTGCGATCGGCAAGAGCGGTGCAAGCGACCCCAAGCCCGCGCTGCCCTGGGGCAGTTCTGCTGCCAGCTCCATCCTCCCCGGCGACATCCTGGTCGCCGACTCCCACAACAACCGCATCCTGCTCGTCACGCCGCAGAAGCGGATCGTATGGCAGTTCCCATCCCCGGGACAGCCTTCGCCGCTGACGGACGACGACGACGTTTTCTTCGGCCCTCGCTTCGATGAGATAATCACCAACGAAGAGGGCCACAACGTGATCGCCATCATCAACTTCAAGTCCCGCAAAGTCGTCTGGACCTATGGCCATGCGGGCGTGGCGGGCAGCAATCCCGGCTACCTGAATACGCCGGATGATGCATTCCTCTACGTAAAAGCGCAAGGACAGCTTATCACCGTGGCCGACATCAAGAACCAGCGCATCCTCTTCATCGACCGCTCAGCGCACAAGATCGTCAAACAGTATGGCGTGACCGGCCTCTACAGGGTCAATCCGCCTGTGTCCTTCGCCGCGCCCAACGGCGACTTCCCGGCGCCGCAGGGCGGCATGCTCGTGACCCAGATCGGCGGCAACGACGCGATCTGGCTCGACAAGAATGGCAAGGTTTTGCGGACGATCCATTTCCCGTCCGACCTCTACTACCCCTCCGACGCCAACTTCACGCCCCAGGGCAACATCATCTGCGCCTTCTACACGAAGCCCGGAGCAGTAGTGATCATGTCGCCGCAGGGCAAGGTGCTCTGGCGCTACAGCCCATCCACGGGTCCCCGTGCACTGAACCAGCCGTCCCTCGCCGTGCAGTTGACGAACGGACTCGTCCTGCTGAACGACGACATGAACGACCGCATCATCGTCATCGACCCGCGGACGAACCGCATCGTCTGGCAGTACGGCCACACCGGAGTGTCCGGGACCGCTCCAGGGTACCTCGATGTGCCCGATGGTCTCGACATCCTGCCGGCCGGCGTGGTGCCAGGAGGCAACAACCCCATCGGCGGCCACCTCTGGAGCTATCCCGGCAACGGCTATTGAGTGCTGCCGATGGCCTCGCCCGACGTCGGCACGATCTCGAGCACATCGATGCCCGCCGCCGCAAGATCCAGCATCTGCGGCACGCTGGCCTCGTCTTCTCTGCGCAGCAGCTGCACCAGGGGATGCAGCGGGTCGCCAGGATTCTGTGCCGCCACCTCCGCCAGATGCCCGTCGCTCAGGCGGACGATTTCGCCGTCCGGCAGCAGGTTGACCCTGCGCAGCAGCGCCTGCACGGCGCTTTCATCGAGGCTCCTGCCCGCCTCGCGGGATAGGATCGCAAGAACCTCGGCACCAGGCATCGGCCCGCGGTAGCCGCGGTCGGCACGCATCGCGTCGTAGCAGTCCGCAACCGCCGCGATGCGGCTGAACAGGTAGATGTCGTCGCCACGCAGGCCGTCGGGGTAGCCACTGCCGTCGATCCGCTCGTGATGCTGCAGGAGCACGATCGTCGACGTGTGCCAAAGTTCCGCATCGCGCACCATCTGCCAGCCAAGCCGAGGGTGCGTCTTGATGACATCGTACTCCTCCTCGGTCAGCCGGCCCGACTTGTGCAGCACCTCGAGCGGGACCCGGACCTTGCCGATGTCGTGCAGGCAGGCGCCGATCGCCAGGCGCCCCAGTTCCTCCTCCTCAAGCCCCAGTTCCTGGCCGATAACCACAGCGAGCTCTGCGACCTGGATGCTGTGATGAAATGTGTACTCGTCCCAGATCCGCAGGTGCCGAAGGTTGTAGCGGACGCGGCGCAGGCGCTGCATCCCGCGGACGATGTCCATGGCGGAAATCTCGACCCGCGCCGCGGACCCGGCCGTTGCGGCGCCGCTGAGGGCTACCTGCGCGAACTCCTCGGCTGCAGCTGCCGCCTTGTCGCGAACAGCCGCGTCGATGGAGCCGCCGGCAATCACGACGGGCGTATCAGAGACCGCAACGCGCTTGACTTTGTGGCGTTCGAGCTGGCGCAGCAGACGCGGTGTCAAAAGGGTGCCCGCCTGGAGGAGCACCCGTCCCGTATCGTCCAGGACGGTGCGTGCAAGGTACGCACCAACGATATTGCTCGACGTGGGGCGTTCGTCCATTCAAACCACCCCGCCTGATCCACTGTATATCGAACATCCAGGAAATCCTAACTGTCGTTTGTCCAAGTTCGAATGGCAATAGTTCCAATGTCTAAATGTATCAGACGACGCACCAATTGGATCGCTGCCCTCCAGGTCAGTCTGCGGCTTGCGGCTGATGCCGTTCATACCGTCCAAGGACCGCGGGGAACAGCACCACATAACCCAACTGCAGTGCTGCCGCGAGCAGAAACGGCCAAAAGAGTGCGCCGAGGCCGATCAGGTACCCGGCGACCGCGGGCCCGAGGGCGGCAGGCACGTTCCACGAGACGGCGTTGAGGCTGCTTGCGAGTCCCCGTCGGCGATCGCGCACCAGCCCGACGCTGAATGCCTGGCGGGCTCCCACCGAGCCGCGGTTGACAATCGATCGCGCCACGTAGAGCGCCGCTGCCAGGGCGAAACTTGGGGTGAACGGTATGAGCACGAGCAGCACCACGCCAACGAGCCGCGGCAGGACAATGGAACGGACCAGGCCGATGCGCTGCGAGAGACGCCCGACAGCCAGGGACGACAGGCCCGTGAGGAAGAAGGTCAGACTGTAGACGGGGCCGATCAGCTCCGGCCCGACGCCGAACCGTACGGCGAACCAGTAGGGCAGTAGCGGTGCGACGAGACCGACGCCCAGCGAGTTGACCATGTTGACGATCGTCAGCAGGAACAGCGCGCGGTTCTCCCGCTGCTGTACCGTCCTATCCGTAGAGCGATGACCGTCCGCCGAACTGGCTGCCTGCGGTTCCGGCAAAGGCTTCTCCTCACGCAGGCGCCAGATCTGCCACAGATTGATGAGCGCCACGACGAGATTGAGCACAAAGAGCGGCAGATAGGCCGCTGACCCATGCCTGCCGGGCAGAAGATGCGGCAGCACGGCGGCCAGCAGCGAACCGACGCCCATGCCGGCAAACTGGATACCGGCATTCAGGCTGAACACGGTGCCTCGCCGTTCACCGGGTATGCGCTGTGCGAGCCACGCCTGCTCAGCCGGGGCAAATGGGCCCGAGCTGCCATTGGCTCCTCGGCCAAACCCGAACAGGGCTGCCGTAGCCACCAGAATCCACGTTGCGGGCAGGGCGATGACAGCCAGGGTACCGATGCTCAGGCCCGTTTCGTAGACGATCAGGAAGAGTCGTCTGCCCACGCGGTCGGAGAGTACCCCGACCAGCAGGCTGAGCGCAGCGCCGGCAAGACCTCCCGCCATGAGCAGCAAGCCCACGGCCGCTGCGCTCCAGCCACGTGCGCGCAGATAAAGCGTGAAGTCGACAGCCAAGGCACCCTGCGCCACGCTGCGCAACAGCCTGACAAGGATCAATTGACGGGCGACCGGATCGAGAGTCCGCCACGCCGCACGCGAATAGGGCGACAAATATTCCGGAATGGTTTCCACCCCCGACACCGGGACGCAAGAAGTGCGCCCTGCGCCGCGGCTGCGCAGCGCAAGGCGTCGTTCTACCGCATGATTCGTTCTCTATCTACGTACGGTTCCCCTCTGCGGCTGGTCTGCCGTCGGGCGCGGCGCCTTGCAAAACGCGCACGAGTACCAGGCTGGCCGCCAAGAGCCCGACCGTCAGGGCGAGAAAGATGGCCGACACCCCCGCCTGTCCGGAGAGGACACCCAGCAAGGGGAACAGGACGAGCTGCAGCGCCATCTGCAGTGTGTTCACGCCGGACAATGTCGTGGCGCGCATCGCGCGAGGGGCACCCGTAACGATCCGCTGCTCCAGCAGCATGCTCGCGGCACCACTCGCCCCGCGCCCGAGCGCCATGCCGCCAGCAGCATAAGCGAGCGCTCCCGGTGCCCGTGGGGCCGCTGCGGCGCGCAGAGCGGCCGCTAAGGGATAGCCCCAGATGGCCACCCTCAGAAGCTTGCCTTGTGTATGCTGCCTCAGGCGCCCGCTTGCCAGCGTTGCCAGCCAAGCCGCTCCACCCGCTCCCGCGAAAAGGAGCGAGATGGCGAACGGGTGGAGGTTCAGCGCGACGAGCATCGCCTGGCTGTACTCCGTTCCGACCGACGAGAGCGCCCAAAGCGCCGCCGCCGTGAGACCGATCCCCCAAAGGGAGCGGTACACCGGCTGCCGGATCTCATGCAATGCAGCGCTCAGTCCAGGCACGGAGCCCCCTGAGCCAGTCGCGGCTGGTCCCGCAGGCAGCGAGAAAGCTGCCACGAGCATCATAAGGCTGCCGATCGCCTCGGCCGCGTACAGCCAGATGAACGAGACGCTTGCGATGATGCCGCCCAGCAGGCCCGATCCGAGCGATGCGAGGCGTTGCATCGCCACGTAGTCAGCGAAACGCCGTATGAGAACACCCTCGTCCCCTGTCCCCTCCACCTTCTCTGACAGACCACGCACGTAGGCGACGTCGACGCCGGAGGGCAGGGTGAGGGCGATGGCTGTCACGAAAGCACCTGCGAGTACATAGCCAGGGCCGAACCCGGCCAGAAGAAACAGAACGGCCGCGACAAGTTTGGCCAGGGCGCCGGCCACGAGTACCGCCCTGCCACCGAACCTGTCCGCGAACATGCTGCTGGGTACGTCGAGCGCAAGTCTGCCAGCCTGCATCAGCGCATACTGGATGCCGATGAATGCCGGACTATAGGCAAGATGCAGCAGATAGACGAGCCATAGGAACTGGTCCAAGTACAGAGACGAGAGGAACCCGAACGCATAGACGCGCGCCCACACAGCCCGTCATCCTTTCGCGGATACGGGCGGGCGCCAGGTTGCTCACGGCGCCCGCAACTCGACTGACGAATTGCGGGCTCAGCCTTCGCAGAGGATCATCGCAGCCACTTCCCTGCGGTGAGATGTCGCGCCAAGTGTAGCAAGAGCACTCTTCGCCTGTCGACCATGATATGCCATGCTCGCGACGGCGTTCGGGCATCGCGGATGCAACGCGGAACGCGTGTCTCAGCGATGACAAATGCAAACGGCCGGTCGCAAACTGGCGTTGCTGACCTCGCATGGCCTGTGCTATTCTTTACAATGCTGTTCGATGGTCGAACTTCGTCCATCGCGGCACGGAGGGGTACCGAAGTGGCCAAACGGGGCGGTCTGTAAAACCGCTGGCTCTGCCTTCGATGGTTCGAATCCATCCCCCTCCACCAGATCGCGGGGTAGAGCAGTCTGGTAGCTCGTCGGGCTCATAACCCGGAGGTCGCAGGTTCAAATCCTGCCCCCGCAACCAACGCTGACGTAGCTCAGTCGGTAGAGCACC
>JAJYNV010000186.1 GCA_021786135.1 Bacillota bacterium | reverse complement strand
CAATAGGTCTATCAGCCTGCGGCTGTCGAGGTCGAGCTGCTTCGCGAGTTCGTACACTCGCAGGCGGCCTGGTTCGGTCAGTACGATCACCCCCGGAAGAACTCACGGTACCATCGATCATGCCAATCAATCTGCGGGCGAATCCCGGATCGGTAACTGCCACGATCGCCACCGGTCCGTGGCCGATCGCCTCTCCCAGGGCCTCCATGATGCCGGCGCGGCGCATGGTGGACCCGAGTGTCTCGGCGCTGCGCAGTACGCGCGGTGCCGCATCGAGCGCAACAATGACGAGGCGTGCCCTGCCTGCTTTCCCTTCAAGTCGGACGGCGTCCAGCCCATAGGTGAGGACCCTGGCCCGCCGCGCCAGACCGATCAAGGCGTAGAAGTCCCTCACGGAGTCGCCTCAAGCCTGGCCGCGAGCGCTGTCACGATGTCGGACGGCAGCTCCAACTCGAGAGCGCGGCTCAGACGCTGGTTCTTGACCGCCCGTTGAAGGCAGTCGGCGGCGGGACAGATGTAGGCGCCCCGTCCGTTAAGTTTGCCGGTCGGATCGATGCGCACCTCGCCCTCAGGCGTGCGCACCACCCGGACCAGATCACGCTTCTCCTTCTGCTGACCGCATCCCAGGCACAGGCGCATAGGTGGCTTGCGTGTAGGCACGCGCTACGCCCCCTCTGCCTTGATGTCGATCTTGTAGCCGGTAAGGCGAGCGGCGAGACGGGCGTTCTGCCCTTCCTTGCCGATCGCGAGCGACAGCTGGTATTCGGGCACGGTGACGCGAGCGGTGCGCGTCTCCTCCTCGATCGCCACGCCCGTGACCTTGGCCGGCTGCAAGGCGTTCGCCACGAACTCCTCCGGATCTGGCGCCCAGCGCACGATATCCACCTTTTCGCCGCGCAGCTCCTGGCCGATCGCGTGGACCCGCGCACCCTTCGGTCCGATGCAGGCCCCCTGGGCGTCCACCCCGTCGACCCGGGCCCAGACGGCGACCTTGGAGCGCGAGCCGGGCTCTCGCGCGATCGCCTTGAGCTCCACCGAACCGTCGTGCAATTCTGGCACCTCGAGTTCGAAGAGTCGCTTCAGGAGCGCTGGATGGGTGCGCGACAGCATGACCTGCGGGCCCTTGGGCGTCCGCTTGACCTCGAGCACGTAGCAGCGCATGCGCTGCCCTGGCACATAGGTCTCACCGGGCATCTGCTCGCTGAGCGGCAGGATCGCCTCGGCGCGGCCCAGGTCGCAGATCACGACCCTCGCCTCCGGGCGGCTCACCACCGCCGTGACGATATCTCCCTCGCGGCTCTGGAACTCCTCGTAGATGATGCCGCGCTCCGCCTCGCGAATGCGCTGCATCACGACCTGCTTCGCCGTCTGCGCAGCGATGCGGCCGAAGTCGCGCGGCGTCACCTCGCGCTCCAGCACATCGCCAACCTCTAGGCGCGGGTTCTCGGCCTGCGCCTCCTGGACGGACACCTGCGTGCGCGGATCGGCCACCTCGTCGACGACGTTCAGGAGGCCGAGCACGCGGAACTCGCCCGACGACCGGTCCACCTCCACCCGCACGTTCTGTGACGAGCCGAAGTTGCGCCGGTACGCAGAAATGAGTGCCGCCTCGATCGCCTCGAACAGCACGCCGCGCTCGACGCCCTTCTCGCGCGCCACATCCTCGATTGCCCGGATGAAATCGCTCGCCATCGCCCGCTCCCCTTACCGCTCCTGATCGAGGTTGGCCCTCTGTACCTCAGGCCAGGCGACGCTGACGTCCTCGCCGCCCTCTTGGCTCAACCAGAGCATGTCGTCCACCACGGCCCGAATCCGACCGGAAACCGTCTTCTTCTTTCCATCCCGGGGCAGCAGGCGCACGCGCGCCCACTCACCCAGGAATCGCCGACAGTCCTCGAGACTGCGGAGCCGGCGCTGCGGCCCAGGCGATTCGCATTCGAGCGCGTACGACCCCTCGAGCGGGTCGGCCGCATCCAGAGCTCGCGACAGCCGGCGCGAGACGCGCTCCAGCAGAGGCATCGTCACGCCTTCGGGATGATCCACCGTCACACGTAGCACCTGATGCCCACCGGCCGACGTCCGCTCAACGTCCCAAAGCTCGGCACCCTCCTGCTGGCAGGCAAGACGCGCGAGTTCTTCCAGCACCGTCCCCGGCGAGGCCAACGGCGAACCCTCCAACCCCAAATCGCAACTGCGGCCCTACACGGTCAAAGGAGTGGGCCCCCCCCACTCCATGCGCACGTGCCGGAAATCAGCATGCTCACTATATCACCTAGCTCAAGCGGGCGCCAGCGGGCCTCGGTCGCCGGACGTCCCTTCGTCTCGGATGACTTTCTTTAAAAACGCGCGCCAGGAACAGGCTGGCACGATGAAACGAGCGACCGGGTGCATGCCGGGCGCTCTGCCGAGAAACCTCCATCGCGAACATGACCCTCCCCGTCATGCCTCCTGCTCCCTTCACAGCCTCAGACTGCCGGGGTCGGTTCGGCGAGGCGAGGACATCCTGCGGGCATAGACGGCCCGTGCAGGAGGCTCTCGATGTACTACCACGACAAGTCCCTGATCATTCCCGTCCAGGTTGACGCTCCGAACGCAGGCTACGCCTCCCTCATGCTCGAACAGTTCGGCGGCGCCAACGGCGAGCTCACGGCCTGCCTGCAATACTTCGTGCAGAGCTTTGGTGTTACCGATCCCTCGACGCGCGACCTCCTCGTCGATGTCAGCACAGAGGAGATGGGACACCTCGAAGTCGTCGGCACGCTCATCGCGCAGTTCCTCGCTCCCCTGCGCACGGGCACCACCGATGGCACCGCAGATCCCGTCGTGCAGCGCAATGCCGACGCCATGCGGTCCGCCAGCGCGACCGTGCAGAAGGCAATCCTCTGCGCCGGCGGCGGTCCCATGCTGAGCGACACGGCCGGTACGCCGTTCACGGGAAGCTTCGTCAGCGCGACGGGAGATCTCGTCGCGGACCTCGCATCCGACGTCGCCGGGGAACTCAGGGCCAAGCGGGTCTACGAGATGCTCTATCGCGAGATTCCCGACCGCGGGGCCCGTCAGGCGATCGAATTCCTGCTCGAGCGCGAGGAGGCGCACGCAGCTTTCTTCAAGGAAGCGGGCGAGCGTACGCAAGACCTCGGCGTGATGCGCAACTACCTCGACAGGCCGTTCTCCCGCCGCTACCCGGATCTGCAGCAGCCAAGCAGCCAGAACGCGACGCGCTTCGAGGCGGCGCAGGGCTTCCCACCGATCCGCGGGCCCCTGAACGGGGACGAGGTGCAGGTCAACCTGGCGCGGCTCCACTGATCTCCCTCCGGGCGGTCGGCAAGAGCCGGTCGCCCGCAGTCCGTCTAGAAGAGTGTCATCTGGTCCGTAGCGGGCAACCCGCCAACCGCCCCGATCGCTTGCATCGTCTCCATGACTGGGCGAGGCACCCTGCCCCGCTCGCGCAGATCCGCGAGCGAGCTGAACGGACGCTCTGCCCGTGCCTCAGCCAGTTGGCGGGCGCCGTTCGGCCCAAGCCCCGCCAGGGCCACCAGCGGCGGGCGGATCAACTGCTCGCCAATCGGGAGGAAGAGGCGCTCGTCCGACTCCGCGAGGTCCAGCGGAGCGAAGCGGATGCCCCTCAGGCGCATCTCCCGCACCACTTCGAGGATGGTCGCGAGGCTCTTCTCGCGCGCGGTGGCGCCTCGGTTCGCCTCGATCTCCTGGCGCCTCTGCTGGAGCGCCTCGGCATCGAGCCCGGCCAGGCTCGTGTCGAACTCTCCTGCGCGCACGCTGAAGTAGGTGGCGTAATACGCATCGGGATGGTGGACCTTGAAGTAGGCGATGCGCACGGCCATCATCACATAGGCCGCCGCGTGGGCCTTCGGGAACATGTAGCCGATCTTCTGGCACGATCCGACGTACCAGTCGGGCACGCTGTGGGCACGCATCTCGCTCTCCTGCTCCGGCGTCAGGCCCTTGCCCTTGCGCACGCGCTCCGTGATCTGGAAGGCATGGCTCGGCGGCAGACCCCAGGTGATCAGGTTGAGGAGAATGTCCTCACGCGTCGCGATCACATCGCGCAGGGTGACGACGCCGGTCCGGATCAGCTCGTCGGCGTTGTGCGTCCAGACGTCGGTACCGTGCGAAAGGCCAGAGATGCGCACGAGGTCGGCAAACGAGGAGGGCTTCGTCGCCTCGAGCATCTGGCGCACGAAGCGCGTGCCGAACTCGGGCAGGCCGTAGGAACCGACGCTTGTGCCGAGGACCTCCGGCGTCAGGCCGAGTGCGTGGCAACTCGAGAAGAGGGAGATGGCATCGGGATCATCGCAAGGCACCTCGCGCGCCGGGATGCCGGTGAAGCGCTCGAGCAGCCGCAGTACGGTAGGATCGTCGTGTCCCAGGAGGTCGAGCTTCAGGAGACGCGATGAGATCGCGTGATAGTCGAAGTGGGTCGTGACAATCTCGCTGTGGGGATCGTCGGCAGGGTGCTGCAACGGCGTGAACCGATGCACGTCATCGGTCACGGGCACCACCATGACACCTCCGGGATGCTGTCCCGTGGTGCGCTTGACGCCCGTGATCCCCTGCGCGAGCCGCTCGAGCTCCGGTGCGCGGGCTGTGCGGCCCGACGCCTCGAGATGTCCCTTGACAAGTCCGAAGGCCGTGCGTTCGGCGATGGTGGCGATCGTACCCGCGCGGTATACCTGCCCGCCGAGGAGTTCTTCGGTGTAGCGATGGATCTGCGGCTGATATTCACCCGAGAAGTTGAGATCGATGTCGGGCACCTTGTCGCCGTCGAAGCCCATGAAGGTCTCGAAGGGAATGTCCTGGCCATCTCGCGCCATCTCGAGGTCGCAGCTCTCGCATCGGCGCTTCGGCAGGTCGAAGCCGGAGCCCGCATCCGTGGAGAAGATGACCTCCCTGCACTGGGGACAGCGCCAGTGGGGCGGCAGGGGATTCACCTCGGTGATGCCGGTCAGAAAGGCGACGAACGATGACCCGACCGATCCTCGCGACCCGACGAGGTAGCCATCCTCGAGGGAACGCCGCGTCAGGAGCTGCGCGATGCGGTAGATGCTCGAGAAGCCGTTGCCGATCACGGCCTTGAGCTCACGCTCGAGCCGCGAGGCGACAAGCTCCGGCAACTCTTCGCCATAGAGCTCCCGCGCCCGTTCACGCGCTTCCTGCTCGACCGCCTGCGCCGCCTCGGGGAGTTCCGGTGCGGACAGTTCGTCAGGCACCGGCTGCACGTCGCCCGCCATGTCGCGGATGCGCTCCGGATTCCTGAGGCAGATCTCCTCGGCCACCTCAGCCCCGAGCCAGGAGAAGTCCTGCAGCATCTCACCCGCGGTGCGCAAATGCACCTGCCGCTCCGCCTCCCCCGGCGCCTCCCGTCCCGCACCACGGAGGACGATCGCACGGAGTTCCTGCTCGTCCGGTTCGATATAGTGGACGTCCCCAACAGCCACCACAGGGCGCCCGGCCATGCGGCCGAGCTCCACGACGGCCCGGATGGCGGAGTGCACCTCCTCGATCTTCGTGAGATAGCCTTCTGCGCGCGCCGCTGCGAGCAGGACATCCGGCGGCAGAACCTCGAGGTAATCGGATGCCTCGGCAATCGCCAGGAGTTCGCGCACTTCGGCACCGCGCAGCCAGCTGCGCATCAGCGCCCCCTGCAGGCAGCCTGCAGCCCCGATGAGCACCTCGCCGCGCAAAGCCGCGACCTCGGACTCATAGAGGCGCGGCACGCGGTGGAACTGTTCGAGGTGCGCGCGGCTGACGGCGCGGTAGAGGGCCTTGAGTCCTGCCTGCGACTTCACCAGAAGCATGGTGTGCAGGGGCCGGCGATGCTGCAGGGGAATGCGCGACCCCAGCCCGTCCAGATCCTTGAGGCTTGTGACACCGGCCTCCTTCGCCATCGCCAGAAGGCGCAGGGCGATGCGGCCTGCCACCTCGGCATCGGCGCTGGCGCGGTGATGCCTGAATTCGCCGATCTCGAAGCGCTTGGCGAGGTCAGGCAGGCGGTGGCTGCGCAGCTCTGGACAGAGCGCACGGCCCAGCTCGAGCGTGTCGACGACGGGCCAGGCGATCAGGTAGCCGAGCCTTCCCAGCGCTGTGCGCAGATACCCCTCGTCGAAGACCGCGTTGTGCGCCACCACGGGCAGCGCGCCGACGAATGCGATGATGTCATCGGCCACATCGCCCAGGCTCGGCGCGTCCCTGAGGCTCAGAGGATCGATGCCCGTCAGCTCCTGGGTGCGTTGCGACACCTCACCCACCGGGCGCACCAGAGTCTCATACTCGGCCACCTTCTGGCCGCCTGAGAACCGCACCAGCGCGACCTCGATCACCTCGCCGGACTGTGGCGAAAGAGACGTCGTCTCGATGTCGAGCGCCACGAAGTCCCCGTCGAGCGACGCGTCGGAGGCCCGCATCGTGATGGGCGGGCGATCCTGCACCATGTAGGCCTCGACGCCGTAGATGACCTTGAGACCATGCTTGCGGGCTAGCTCCTGGGCCTCGGGAAACGCCTGAAGCACCCCGTGGTCGGTTACGGCGAAGGCGGAGATGCGCAGCCGTCCTGCAGCCTCGGCCAGCCGGGAGAGATCGATGAGGCCGTCCATCTGCGACATGCGCGTGTGCAGATGCAGTTCGACACGGGTGCAATCGAGGGTTGCCTGGCGCTGGTCGCGATGGAGCAGGTAGGCGTCGCGCGCCCAGAGGATAGGTTCACCCTGGCGCTCGTCGGAACCGATCTGTCCGCGCACCCGGAGCCAGTCGCCGCGCTCCGGCTCCTTGCCGAGGCGCTGACGGTCGTCGACGAGGAACTTCACGACGAGTCCGTCGTCGTGGTCCGAGAGCCCAACGGTCACTATCTGGCCGCCGCCGCGCCTCGCCCGGCTCTCCACCGACACGACCTCGCCTTCCGCAATGACGCGGCTCGTGTCGAGCGAGATCTCGCGCAGAGGGGTTGTCTTGCCGTGGAAGGCGCGGCCGAACACGAGCCGCTCCCTCGCGCGCGCCAGCGGGCCCTGCGTCGCGGCAGGCGGCTCGGGTCGCGCGATCTCCCCCTCGCCGCCGGCGGTGAATTCCAAGGTATACGTCCGACCAGTCTCCTTGAGGAGCGCCTCCTGCAGCACACCCTCAAACCCCTGCAGCAGCCCGAGCCCAACGCCCACGCCGCTCTGCGGCACAACGATCCGCACCTGGCCGCCGTCGACCGTGACGTCCGCGGCCAGCAGCCAGCCGCGCACGGCGACTGGTGCCGATTCGAGCACAACGCGACGCCAAGCCGCGTCGAACGGATCGCGCAGCCTTGCTTCGTCGCTATCCAAGAGCGGTTACCTCCCGGTTTCTCGCTAGCGCACCTTGTCCTTCGTCTCCCTGCCTTCCCGCGGCAGGTCCTTCGGCAGAAGTTTGACGATATCCCAGTACATCTTCATGCGCGCGGCGAACCCCTTGACGAGGCCGCGCTTCTCTTCCTTCATGCGGTGGGTCAGGTCCACCAGCACAACCTCCGCCACGTTCGCATGGTGGCGGCGCATGTAGCGCGTCAAAGCCACCTCGACGCCGTAGCCGGACTCCGACATGTCGTCGATCTGGTCGAGCACGTTGCGACGCAGGGCGCGCTGCCCCGAGAGGAACGGCGCGATCTGCTGCGCGAAGTCCGTGGCGCCCCGGCCGCCCTCGAAGACGCCGACCGTCATCTGCACCTCGCCCTCGAGCACCGGGCTCAGCATGCGGTCGACATGCTCCGGTCGCAACCCGATCAGATCGGCATCGAGAAAGAGTACGACGTCGGCTGCAGTCAGGCTCAGCCCGGTCTGCATCGCCGCGCCCTTGCCCATGTTCTCCGGCAGTTCGACGACGCGGGCTCCCGCCCTGCGGGCAACCTCCGGCGGGATCTCGGTGTCCTCCCCTCCCCATACCAGCACCACCGGGCAGGAGATCCGGGCCATGTCCCCGGTGTACTCCTCGGCGATGGTGCGCACGAAGACCGAGCGCACCACCCCGTGCGCCGCCCGGTAGTCGGGGGACCCGTACCTCTGGCGCATGGCCTCCATCCGGGCGTCCCCGACCAGCCCCATACGGTGCAGGCGGTGGGCGATGCGGTACGTCGGCGCCGGCGTCGCCCGCCGGTCGGCGCGGTCGACCAGCGGGACCCCGGTGAGGACGAGCCGTTCGATCCGGTCCGGCACCATGGTGGCCAGCCGCACCGCCACCCGACCGCCGAACGAGTGGCCGACCAGGGTGATGCGCTCGGCCAGCCCGTCGGTCCCGTCGAAGAGCGAGAGCAGGTGGCGGGCGTACTCCGGCGTCCCCCATGCCTCCGGTGGCGCCGGGGTCGCCCCGAACCCGGGAAGGTCCGGAGCGATCGCCGCGTGACGGTCGGCAAAGCTCGC
>JAJYNV010000443.1 GCA_021786135.1 Bacillota bacterium | reverse complement strand
ATGCCAGTGCTTCGCATCACCGAAGACTCTCTCCACCGTCCTGCGGATACGCATCGCTTGGTGGATGCCCTTCGACCGATGCTCGTGTAGGTTGGCACGGTAGTAGACGATCTTTGCCTTACGGTTGGCGGAACGGCAGCCATCACGCAGTGGGCAGCGTTGGCAATCGACCGAACGGAAGCTGTAGAGCGTGCCGCCGTGTTGGTGTGGCGTCTTCTTCTGGGAGAACTTGCCCTTTGGGCAACGTATCGCGTCGCGCTTCTGGTCGTACGTAAAGCCTTCTGGAAGATTGCTTTTCGTCTGGCGCTGTGGTGTATGGGCTCGAATGCCCAGCTGCCGTAATTCCTCGCGCAGGTCCTTGCCGTCATAGCCCTTGTCCGCGGCCAGTTTGTCTGCGACGAGCCCCCGGGCCTTCAGGTCCTTGACCAGTGGGAGTAGCGAGTCCGCTTCGCTCTCGTTGCCGGTGACCACGCGCACACCCGTCACGATACCGCTCTAGGGACAGATCCCAAGCTTGGCAGAGAGGGGAAGAAGCGGGCGCCCTAATGATCGTCTGGGCAGGAGGAAGGGGCGGTAGCGTATAACTCGGGGGGCAAAAGGGCGGCTGGAAGGAGTAGTTGGGGCGGACCTGCTAGAACAGGTCCGCCCCGATCGTCACAAACGACATCACAATCGTAGATTGCACTCGGCTGCCCAAAAGCCTGTCAGGCGACGTAGGCGTCTGCGTAGTGGGCTGTCGTCGTGCAGGCATGGAGCGGACGGGAAGGCGTTCCCTTCCCGTCCACTCGGCGGAGGTCCTGGTCAGTCGGCAGGCGTGGCACCCGTCGAGGCCGACTCGACGGTGGCGGCGCTGCGGGTTGCGGCCGAGACGGCGAGGACGACGATGGCGTTCAAGATGACCGCCAGGAAGCCGGCGTTCAGTCCCCAGATGATGGAGGTGCCCGTGAGGGCGAAGATGGCGACCAGGATCACGCCGACCAGGATGCCGCAGAGGGCGCCGATCCGGTTCGCTCCGCGCTGCGTGAAGACGCCGAGGATGACGGCGGGGAAGAACTGCGTCACGAAGTTGTAGCCCATCAGCAGCAGGGCGACGATGGTCGCGTTGCTGTTGGCCGCGAAGAAGAGCGTGATGGCAGCGATGACCCAGACGAGGACGCGGGCGACGAGCTGCACCTGGGCGGGTGTGGCATTGCGGCTGAGCGGGCGGTAGATGTTCTCGGAGAGGAGCGTACTGGCGCCGATCAGCATGAGGGAGCCGGGTACGAGAGCCGCGAGCATGCCCGCGCCGCCGATGACCCCGACGAACCAGGGTGCGTAGACCTTGGTCACCGCGGACATCAGCGCGAGGTTGGAGTTCGTCAGTCCAGGCACGATGAGGATGGCGGCAAAGCCGACGAAGAAGACGAAGAGCAGGATGAGCTGGTAGAGTGGCAGGAACATGGCGTTGTTCCTGAAGACGCGCTCGCTCCTGGCCGTGTAGACGGCTCCGAAGGCGTGCGGCCACATGTAGAAGCCTACCGCCGTCATGAGCACGGTGGAGATGAACCAGGGGATGCCCATGGCGGTCGAGCCGAAGGTGAGGAAGCCGGGCCTCATGGCGTCGATCTTGTGGAACATGGCGGAGAAGCCGCCCACGTGCAGCGGCAGGGCGATGCCGATGAAGAGGACCACGGCCAGGAGGACGATGTCTTTCAGGACCGCCGTCCAGGCGGAGCCGCGCACGCCGCTCAGGGTGACGTAGACCGCGATGACGACCATCGCGATGACCATGCCCCAGACGCTGCTGATGGCGCCGTAGGAGGCGATCTCGACGATCAGGCCGAGACCCGTGAACTGAGACTGCAGGTATGGGATGATGGCGACCACCCCGACCAGCGCCACCAGCATGGCGAGGCCCTTGCTCTGAAAGCGCTGCTCGAAGTAGTCCGGTTGGGAAATGAGGTTGTGTGTCTTCGCGTACCGCCAGATGCGCGGCAACATGAAATAGGCGAGCACGTAAGCCAGCGATCCGTAGCTGAGAATGTAGAGGGTCGGTCCGCCGACGCCGTACGACCAGCCGCTGCCGCCGAGGAAGGTAAACGTCGTGTAGATGTCGCCGGCCATCAGCAGGAAGACGAAGAGGGCGCCGAAGCTCCGCCCCGCCACCGTCCACTGCTGCAGGTTCATCTGCTTGCCGCGCGCCGCCAGGAGCCCGAGGATGAGTGCGATGACGACCGTCAGGAAGATGATGACCAGTGCTGCACTATGCAACGTCGTCCCCTCCTTCTAGTCCTGCAGCTCCGGTCCCTTGTTGGCCGGGTCCAGCACATAGACGACAATCATGACAAGTGCAGTGAAGACGACGCAGGCGGAAATGTAGAACCAGAGGAATGGCAGTCCCAGGACGTATGGCGTGATCGAGTTGGCGAACAGGACACCCACCAGGAATGCGACTGGTGGGAGGATCGCGAGCCAGCGAACCGCCATGGTTAGCGCCTCCGTTCTGTTGGGTGCCGGAAGTCAGCGAGCGGTTTCCCCCAGCCTCGCGAGGAGGTGGAGGGCTATGTGCACCTCTGCCTCGAGGCCGATCCGCAGTGCGTCTTCGTCGATGTCGAAGCGGGCGTTGTGATGCGGGTAGGCCCGGTCCTTGGCGGCGTTTCCCGCGCCGATGAGGAAGAAGGTGCCGGGTGCCTTTGTCTGGTAGGCGGAGAAGTCCTCGCCACCCATGCTGGGTTCGGGCGTGACGACGGCGTCCGGGCCGAAGCGGTCGAGAAGCGCCTCCTGCACCCAGCCGGTGATCTTCGCGTCATTGACGACGGGCCGGTAGCCGAACTGGTAGCTTAGTTCGTACTCGGCGCCATGGGCCTCGCTCACGCCGCGCAGCACACGCTCCATGATGCCGGGAACCTGCCGCCTCTGCTCCGGATCGAAGGAGCGTACGGTGCCGGCCAGTTCGGCCACGTCCGGAATCACGTTGTTGGTGGTACCGGCATGGATCTTGGTGATCGAGAGCACCAGAGGCTTCAGAGGATCCGCGTTGCGCGAGACGACCTGCTGCAGGTTCACGATGGCCTGTGCGGCGACGACGACACAGTCGACGCCCATGTGAGGCTGGGCCGCATGCCCGCCGCGGCCGCGGATGACCAGTTCGAAGGTGTCGGAGGAGGCCATCATGGGACCCGGCTTCACGGCGAGGGTGCCGACCGGCAGAGGTGTCCAGACGTGGCCTCCCACCACGGCTTCGACACCATCGATCGCCCCGCTGTCGCAGAGCGGCTGCGCACCTCCGGGCGGCAGTTCCTCCGCCGGCTGGAAGACGAACCGCACCTCGCCGCGCAGGCGATCGCGCAGGGTCGAGAGGACCTTTGCGCTGCCGAGCAGCATGGCTGTGTGCGCGTCATGACCGCATGCGTGCATGGCGCCTGGGTGCTGGGAAACGTACGCGACCTCGTTCTCTTCCGTGATCGGCAGGGCGTCGATGTCAGCCCGCAGTGCCAGGACAGGGCCGGGTTGCACCCCTGCAAGGCGCGCCACGACGCTGTACTGCGTGGGCCTCGTCAGCTCGAGTCCGGGAAACCGCTGCAGCGTCTGAAACACGAACTCAGCCGTCTCACGTTCATGGAACGAGACTTCCGGGTGGGCGTGCAGGTGCCGCCGCCAGCCCGCCACTTCGGGTAGTACGGCCTCGAGAAGTGGGGCGATCTCGGCGGGATCCTGTGCCATGCTTCCTTATGCCTCCCTTCGCCGGACTGGCCGGCTTTCCGTCACTCCACCTTAGGGGCGGACCCCTGCGAATATGCCATGGACAAATGGCAGAATGCCGAAACGCCGGGGGTACGGCCATGAGCCGCATCCCCGGCGTCTCGGATCTGGCTTCAAAGTCTAGGCGGACCAGAAGTGGAGGATCGGCACCAGGCGGGGAAGGTCAGCGCACACCGCTCTGGGAGACCCCATGGGCCGAGCGCGAGTCTCGCCGGCGATCACTGCGGTAGCTGATGCGGGCCCGGGCAAGCACCGTTCCTGCGACATACAGCCCGGGCAGAAACAGTGCGAGGCCGACGATGAGGTCGCTCGGGGTCCCGAGTGTCACCGCGCGGTAGAGATAGCTCGTGCCGACGATGCCGACCGTCAGGCCACCCACCCAGAGCAGGGGGAAGAGCAGGCCCTTCATGTCGCACGCTCCCGGCGGTCCGTGCGAGATGGGGGCGCGCTGGCGCCTGACCCGTGCTCTACGCCGTGGTACCAGTCGCGCCAGATGACGCGGTAGAGGCGCAACTTGCGCGGAACGTCGCGCAGCCCTGGAGTGAACGGCACCGCCAACAGCACGAGCAGGATCAGGAGCATGGTGTAGGCCGCCATCAGGTCACCGGCTGAAGAGGTGGAGTATGGCGGGATCTGATAGAGGGCGCTGTAGGGAGTGAGCCACCAGGGACCAGGGTAGCTGAGCTCGTCGTGCATGATGCCCCACTCGCCGCCCAGGAGGTCCTGCTTCTGCGCCGCCTGCTGGAGTGCGGCACCCTGCAGGAAGAGCAGACTCGGAGCGACGTCGTAGCGATAGACGGGGGCGAGACGGTCGAGGGCGCCGGACATCAGTCCACCTGAGCCGAGCGCCTGCAGGGCGGAGAGCATCGCGGGCACCGGCCCGTCCGCTGCAGCCGGCACGACGACCGCACTTCCACGCACCGTGGCCTTGGACAGCGCGGCGAGATAGGCGTTGACCCATGCAGCCTGCTGCTGATGGGACGCTCCGTCCCACTGCGTGAGCAGGGGCTTCAGGGCCGGATCCAATGGAGTCGCCATGGACAGGGGCTGGAGTACATCGACCTTGGCCGGGTTGATCGGGAACGTGACGCCCAGGATCGTCTGCGGGTGGAAGGGACCGATCGCCTGCAGGCTGCCTGTGCCGTTGTTGTACGGCGGGCCGTACTGTGCGATCGCCGAGGTGTCGTCGAGTTCGTGCGCCGCCGTCTGCAGGAAGAGCACAGGTTCGGTGCTGGCGACCTGCTTGATGGTGAGCGGCTTGACGTAAGGGGCGCCAAACGCCAGGGAGGCGATGACGACGATCACCAGCACGACGACGCCGCTGATCACGGCTTCCTTCACAAGGTCGAAGCGGGCCTGGGGGTACTTGGCCGGATCGGTCATATAGCGCCTCATCGTAAGACCCCCTTGTCGGCCTGCTCGTTGTCGGCAGGGTAGGGCGGAACCACGCCGTGCCTACGGACGAGCAGGAGGTGCACGCTTACCGCGGCGATCAGGATGGCCGGCAGAACGGCGATATGCAATCCGTAGATCTGGCCGTTGTTGAGGACGTTGAACCAGCCGCCGATGCCGGAGCCGTTGAAGGCGTCCTTGGCCTGCACCTGGTTCCACTGCGAAAAGAAGTCACCACGCGAGAGATAGCCGGTAAACGCCGTGACGACGGAAAGGGCGAAGCTGAGGACGCCCAGGAACCAGGTTCCGGCGCGGCCCAGCCGCCAGGAACCCATGAAGAACTGTGCGGTGAGGTGCAGGATCATAAAGAAGAAGAACGCCTGTACGCCCCAGTAGTGGATGCCGCGCATGAACACGCCGGCGCCAGGGGTCTGCCACCAGAATGGGCCGTTCGCCGCGAGAATGATCCCGCTCGCGACGACCACGACAAGTGCGCCCAGCGTCAGGGCACCGAAGCTGTACACGACGGAGCGGACATATACCGGCTGTTCTGTCGGCAGCAGCGCGTCCCAGGTGAACGTCTCCGCACGCCTGCGGACGGCCTCGGTCCAGTTGCCGGAAGCCGTCTCGCGCCTACTCATGATGCGGATACCTCAGGACCAGCGCCGCGATGAACGCCAGCAGCAGGAGGCCCTCGACGACGAAGTTCGGCCACACGTTGCTCGTCATCGTCACCGCCCCCTTCTCCAAACTCGCTACTGCCGTTTGCACGTGGACGCAGGTCACCCTGCGGGCGTCCATAGGGCGTAGCGGTCATCCAGAGGCTACCTCCGATAGAGGGCACGCACATGGGCCATTGGGATCTTTCGAGGTGGCCACATAGCAAAGAAAAACCCCGGCCAAGTGGCTTGATGTATCAGGATTGGCTGCTGAGACGATGTGACGCATGGCCGTAAGGAAGAGGCCTGCGAAACGTTCAAGGCGTAGGGCGGATGTGCCAGTGCGAGAAGCGTTCGGCTGCTCTCCGACCTCGTCGGGGAGGGGTGATCCCTCTTCGGGAAACCCCGCCATATGGCGCTAGCGCACGTATCCGAACGGCCTATCATCATGACGGCGAACGGCAGAGGTGAGACGGGCGACGCCATCCGGTGGCCGGCTCAGACCACGATCGTGCACCGCCGCCACCCGCCTGGCAGGAGCCCGCGCTGTCGGTCGCCAACTTCGTCGCGTGATGGCGGCGCCTCGAAGGCGGAAACGGAGGCTATCCATGCTGCGCGAAGTGCGGTTTCTGAACATGGGCTCCTGCCTGATCGACTATTCGCAGCTGGTGACCGGTGAGCCCGTCGGGAACGTGGTGCGCATTCCGATCTGGGCCTACCTCCTGCGCGGCGACGACGCGGTGGTGCTGGTCGACTCGGGCATGCCGGAAGGCTGCATCGGCAACGAGCGGTACTTTGGCCAGATGGAGCCCGGCGATCTCATCCTGCCGCAGATGCAGCGGGAGGACATGGTGGACGAAGTTTTGGCGCGCCAGGGGTTGCGCGTCGGCGATGTCGATGCGCTGATCAGCACCCACAGCCACTTTGACCACGCAGGCGGCAACAGGCTGTTCCGCGACAGGCGCATCCACATCCATCGGGACGAACTCGCGGCGGAGCGTGCGGAGGAGAAACCGCCCGAATGGGTGGACCTTGCGCTGCCTTATGAGACGGTGGTGGATGGCGCCGTGCCGCTGCCGGGAGTCACGCTGATCCACACGCCCGGTCACACTCCGGGGCACATGTCCCTGCTCGTGGAGGCTGAGGGTGTACGCCCCATCCTGCTGACGATCGACGCTGTCTACACCCGGCGGAACTGGGACGCAGGCATCCCCGGAGCCATGACCGACGCCGCGCAGGGCCGGAAAAGCGTCGAGCGCCTGCGCGCCATCGCGCGCGAGAGGGACGCCGCCGTGTTCTTCGGCCACGATCCGGCGCAGGCGGGGGAGCCCTTCTGGCAGACATTCGCATCCTGAGACCGTTCCGCCAGACCTGCTCAAACCTGCAAAGGTAGCTTTGACGCTGACTCCCGCTTCAGCGGGGCGCGCTTCACAGTTGTCAGATGACCGCAGCGAAGCCCGCCTCTCCACAGGCGGATACGTGGCACTCACGGCGTATTGGGGGATCGGTCGCTGCGTCGAGGTCACGGTCGCCGCGGTGCGGCAAGCCGGACAGATGCAGCCACCCAGCCCGAGAGGCATCTCGTCCTGGATCGGTCCGCCGCCACGACGACGGCGCCGCGCCTTGCGGCTTCTTGAAGGCCCATGCCGACAGAAACTGTTCGAACCCTGCCTGCTTTGGATTGGCAGGACCGCCCGAGCGCGCGGGGAAATGGAGAGAACATGAACAACTTGGAACACTGCGGGGCCCTCGACCCGCAGGTGATGCTCGGCGTTCGCGCGATTGGATCGCCGGTGTTCGACCCGTCCGGCAGGGACCTGCTTCTGACGGAAACATTCTTTGCGCCGGAGGAGAATCGCCAGAAGAGCCGCATTCTGCGCGTCGATCTCGCGTCGGGAGCATGCTCGCCCATGACCGCGGGCCCCTCGGATCAAGGCCCGGCCTACGCCACCGACGGGCGGCAGATCGCCTTCCTGCGCCGGCGCGAGGGCCCCGCCCAGCTCTGGCTGATGCCGTCGGACGGCGGGGAGCCGCACGTCCTGACCGATCTCAGCTACGGAGTAGCCCAGTTCGCGTGGCTCACGCCTGACCGCATCGTGCTGGCGCTGCCGCTCAAGGATGGTCGACTGCGGTCAGGCAAGCCTCCGGAGAGCGATGACCCCTATGTGCGCTTCAACGCCGACGTCCGGCGCATCAAGTCTCTCTACCACAAGCTCGACGGCGAGGGATTCCTGCCCGACACGCGCCTCGCGCTTGGCGTGCTCACCCTGGCCGATGGACAGATCGAGATCCTTCAGAGTGGCGCCTACGACTGTCGGCAGCCCGAGGTCGCACCGGACGGAAAAAGCCTCGCGTTTCTCTCCTACCGCAAGCCGGACGCCGAGCGGCGGCCGGGGCTGCAGGACATCTACCTCTACGATTTGCGCCTGCGCACCGCCCGCCGCCTGACGGCCGGCCGCCTGGCGATCATGGCCCTCACCTTCTCGGAAGACGGCCAGGCGATCTACTTCGCTGCCGAAGACCCCGTGGACCTCGGCTACGGCCACACGCGCCTCTACGTCTGGCGCGAGGGCGAGGGGGTGCGCTGCCTCTCCCGGACGCTGGACCG
>JAJYNV010000293.1 GCA_021786135.1 Bacillota bacterium | reverse complement strand
GGTCGTGAACGGCCACCACCGGTCCATAGCGCACGGTGAGGCCGGAGATCTCAAGCGCGTTCATCGGACACATCCCCGAGGTAGGCCGCAACAACCGCCGGATCGCGCTGAACCTCTGCCGGCGTGCCTTCCGCGATCTTCTTGCCGTAGTCCAGCACGATCACCCGCCTTGCGAAGGTCATGACCATGTCCATGTCGTGCTCGATCATCAGGATGCCGATGCCCCGAGCGTTGATCTGCCGGATGAGCTGCACGTACGCGCGGCGCTCGAAGGTGTTGAGCCCCGCCGCGGGCTCATCCAGGAGCAGGAGCTTCGGCTCCCCGATCAGAGCCCGCGCCAGCTCAAGCCGCTTCTGCATGCCGTAGGGCAGGTCGCCGGCCGCCGCCTCGCGATACGCAGCCACCCCGACGAACTCGAGCAGTTCGTCGGCCTGATCGACGAGTCGCGCCTCAGCACCGCGATAGCCGCCCGCGCCGAGGAGAACGTGCAGGAGGTTCGCATCTGCATGGTCGTGGGCGCCCGCGAGGACGTTCTCCATCACGCTGAGGCGCGGGAAAAGGCGCAGGTTCTGGAAGGTGCGCCGGATGCCGAGGTTCGCGATGACGTCAGCCCGGCTGCGCGTCACGTCCCGTCCCCGGAAGCGGACGTGCCCTTCCGTGGCGCGGTAGAAGCCGGTGATGCAATTGAAAAGTGAGGTCTTGCCGGCGCCGTTCGGTCCGATGAGCGCCAGCGGCTCCTCTTCCTCCATCTCGAGCGATACCGATGTCAGGGCCGCGACCCCGCCAAAACGCAGGCTGAGGTCCTCGACCGAAAGCAGATACTGCGTCATGATCCGAGATCCTCCCCCTGCGCCGCCGGCACGTCTGCCGGCCTTGCGGCGCCGGTCAGGCGTTTCGCCCAGCGCATGCTCTGCGCGGGCCAGACGCCCTGGGGACGGAAGATCATCACAAGGACCATCACGACGCCGAAGAGCAGGAGGCGGAAGTCCGCAAGGTTCCTGAGGGCCTCGGGCACCGCCTCGACCAGGAAGCCCCCGACCAGCATGCCGGGAATGCTGCCCATGCCGCCGATCAGGACGGCCACGATGCACAGCACCGACTCCGGGTAGCCGAAGCTCGTGGGGGCGATGGCGGTCATGGCCGCCCCGTAGACAAGTCCGATCAAGCTTGCGAACACGGCGCCACCCACGTAGGCGTAGATCTTGTAGCGCACCGTGTTGATGCCCATCGCCAGGGCAGCGTCCTCGTCCTCGCGGATGGCGAGCCAGGCGCGTCCGATCTTGGAGCGGCGCAGGCGCCACGTGATGATCGCGTAGAGCACGACCATTCCCAGCAGTACGTAGTAGTAGTCCACGGGCTGCAGGAGCTGCCAGCCGAAGAGCGAGAGCGGCGGGATGTCGAAGATGCCGGTAGCCCCTCCCGTGATCTGCAGGTTGTTGGCGGTGATCTGCGTGATCTCGCCGAAACCGAGCGTCACGATGGCGAGATAGTCGCTGCGTAGGCGCAGCGTCGGGCCGCCGATGATGAGACCGGCCACGATCGCCATCAGCACCACCGCCGGCGCCGTCGCCAGAAGCGGCCAATGGTAGGTCGTCGCGAGAATCGCGGAGCCGTAGGCGCCCACGGCGAAGAACGCGGCGTAGCCGAGATCCAGGAGACCCGCATAGCCGACGACCATGTTGAGGCCGAGGGCGAGTCCCATGTAGACGAAGGCGAGCGTCGCGACGCTGATCAGGTAGGGATCGGGGTCGAAGTGGGGCACCAGTGCGACTGCGACGATGGCGAGCAGGATGCCCGCCCAGCTGTAGCGGCGCACGTCCGGCCCCTTCCGGGCGATGTTCTGGCCGATCACATCCGCGCCCCCAGTTTCTCGCCGAGGATACCTGTGGGACGCACCACGAGCAGCAGGATCAGGATGCTGAAGCTGAAGACGCTTGCCCATTCGGATCCGAGGTAACCGCCGCCGATCGATTCGAGCACGCCGAGCAGGAAGCCGCCCAGCACCGCTCCCGGGATGTTGCCGATACCGCCGAGCACCGCGGCCGTGAAAGCTTTGAGACCGAGGTCGAAGCCCATGAGGTAGTTGATCTGGCCGTAGTACATGCCGCCCATCACGCCGGCGATGCCCGCAAGCGCGGCGCCCATGAAGAACGTGATGGCGATGACGATGTCCACATTGATGCCCATGAGTGCCGAGGCGTCCTTGTCGATCGCGATGGCGCGCATCGCCTTGCCCGTCATGGTCAACTGCACGAAGAGGTAGAGGGCCGCCATGAGCACGATGGCGATGATGGCGAGTTCGAGCTGTCCCAGCGTCAGCTGGTAGCCGAGGATTGTCAGACCCTGGGACGAGAGGCCAACGGGGTAGACCAGGTACAGGGAACCCCAGCCTGGTGTCACGAGGACGCCATTCTCAAGGATCAGCGACATGCCGAGGGCCGTGATCATCACGCTCAGAAGGGGAGCGCGCCGCAGAGGCCTGTATGCGACGCGCTCGATCGCCACGCCGAGGATGCCCACCAGACACATGACCAGCACCACGATGCCTGCAGCCACCAGCATGCCGTTCCGGCTTACCGCTCCGGCGACCCCGAACAGGCTGAAGCCGACGAATGCCCCGACCATGTACAGGTCGCCATGGGCAAAGTTGATCAGGCGGATGATGCCGTAGACCATGCTGTAGCCCAGCGCGATCATCGCGTAGAACGCCCCGACGAGCAGGCCCGCGATGATCTGTCCGGTGAGGAAGGTCATCCTTGCGCATCCCTTCTGGGTTGGAGTGGAGTTTGGTCGCGGCGCGGTCTAGAACTTGGGCTGTACCGGCGCCAAGGTGAACTTGCCGTTCTTGACCATCAGCACGAGGAAGTGCGCGTCGTGGCGCACGCCGTTCGAGCTGAAGGAGATCGGTCCGGTGATGCCTGTGTAGTTGACCGCGTGCAGAGCCGTGATCACCTTGGCTGGCGCGATGCTCTTGGCGCGCGTCGCCGCGGTGGCCAGGATCTTGATCGAGTCGTACGCAAGAGCCGAGTACGGGCCAGGCTGCATGTGGAACCTGGAGGTGTAGGCCTTCGTGAAGGCTGTTGCCGCCGCTCCGGTCAGGAAGGGGGGCATCGGCGTCATCGTCGCGTAGACGCCCTGGGCGTTCTTGGCACCAGCGGTCGTGATGAGGATGTTGTCCACAGAGCCGTCGGCGACGAGGATCTGGGACTTGAAGCTGTGCTGCCTCGCCTGCTTGATCAGGAGGCCACCTTGGGCATAGTAGCCGGTCCAGTAGACGGCGTTCACGTTCTCCGACTGGAGCTTGTTGATGAGCGATGAGAAGTCCTGGGTCGTCGCGGGCACCGCCTCGACGTCGACCACGTTGCCGTGGAGCTTGGCGATGGCCTTCTGGGTCAAGGTGGCCAGGTTGACCGCGTATTCGGACTGGTCGTCCACGATCGCGATGCGCTTGGCCTTCAGGATCTTGACGAGGAAAAAGGAGGCCGTGTTGGCCTGTGCCTGTCCGTTGGCGTTGGCCTGGAAGACGTCCTTGAAGCCGTTCGCTGTGAGGTCCGTGGCGTTGGCGTCCGGCATCACGAAAGGCAGCCCGGCCCGCTCGAAGATCGGTTCCGCCGGCAGGGCTGCGCTAGAGCAGTAGGTGCCGACGACGGCCTGTACCTTGAGAGCGACGAGCTTGTTCGCCGCATTGACGGAGGTCTGAGGGTCGCACGCCGAGTCTTCCTCGATCAGCTGAATCTTGTGGCCGAGGACGCCGCCTTGGGCGTTGATCTGCGCGGCAGCGAGCTTCATCGCCTGGAACATGTCGGTGCCCATGGCCGCCTCGGCGCCCGTTTCGGGCAGCGGTACGCCCACCACGTACGGCGAAGCCGCCAATGCCGGTGCGGCCGTCGCCAGTACCATACTCAGACCAAGTGCGGCGGAGATTGCTGTCCAAGCCCGACTCTTCAACACTCTGCACCCCTTTTCGACATGCAGGTCCCAAGATCGATCAGTCCAAGAAAGATGTGTCGAGGCTCCGGCCAGCATCCCTCCTTTCGCCCACCCGGATGCGGCACCAGAGCCAAGGAAACATCACCCAGCAGACATGGAAGAATACCGTGTCTGCCACGTTAAGGTCATACGTCTGTGGCGAGCCTAGATCCTCGCCATATGGTGGGTCAATGTCCAAGCGGACGGGGCTCTATGGCCCCGCATCTTGACTTCGTTCCCGTTTCCAAGCCATTGCAGGGCAGCATACGAGCGCCCGGGTCACCTAAAGGCCCAGGCGCTCGTGCTGCTCTCTCACAAGTCTCAGTCGTTTGGTCTGATCTTTCAGTCGCCGCCGCCATCCCGTCAGCAACTCGTTCCCGCGGTCGGGATGGCTCTGGCAAGATGCGAGCCTTCAGCATCTCAGGATGCACGCAACGGACTCCTCGGCTCACAGCCTGTGCAGGTCCCCGCGCAAGCCTGACCCACACCACAGCCAGCGACGCGTCCATAGCCCTGCGCCAGAAGAGTCTGCTTGCGGATCAGGGATCTCCCACTCCCCTCCTGCGCCCGAAGGGCATGAGCGTCACCTGTGCCATGTGGGCCCGTCCGGCGCTCTCCAGCATGTCCAGGATCGCCTCGGCCACCTCTTCGGGCAGCATCGCCTGCGGCTTCAGGTAGCCTGGAAAGCCGTCGAAGTCGGTCTCGACGCTGCCGGGGCAGAGCACCGATACGCGAATGCCCTGTGGTCCCATCTCCCGCGCCAGCGACTGGCTGAGACCCATCAGGGCGAACTTCGTCGCGGAATAGGCCGACGACGTCGATGTCGCCTCCATACCCTGGACGCTCGAGACGTTCAGGACGTGCCCCTTGCCGCGCGCCAGCATCCCTGGCAGAAAGGCTTGCGTCACAGCCACGAGGCCCAGCACGTTCACGTCGAACATCTCGTGCCAGTCCTCGTCTCCCAGTTCGAGAAAGGTGCCGTACTTGCCCACGGCGGCGTTGTTGACGAGCGCGTCAACCTCGTGGAACCTCTCCAGAGTCTCCGATGCGATTTCAGCGCTGCGCCCATGGTCGCGCAGGTCCCCCGCATAGCATGCGACGTCGGCCCCCAGCTCCCGGACCTCCCGGCCCACCTCCGCGAGCGCCGCCTCATCGCGGCCCAGGAGCGCAAGCCGGGCTCCGGCTCTGGCCAGCTCGATTGCTGTCGCGCGGCCGATTCCCCGAGTCGCTCCCGTGATGACGACCACCTGGTTCCGGATCGGCACCTGCACCGCACATCCTCCTCCACTTGTGGAACTCTAGGCTCCGGCGAGGTGTTCCCGGCCGCCTGTCGAAGGGAAACATCATTCGACGATTAAGCCGATGAATAACGAGGTCATGAGGCATGAGAGACCGTCCGGCCGACGAGGAGACCCCACCGCGCAACGCGCAGAAAGCGCCGATGGCTGCTGTGGACCAGCACTTCGCCGACCTCTTCGGCGGCAGGGCGCCGGGGCGCGGCTCGAACGCCGTCGCGCTCCAGATCCAGCAGGCCATCCTGTCGGGCGCCATCAGGATCGGTGAACGCCTGCCCAAGGAGCGCGACCTGGGCCAGTTCTTCGGCGTCAGCCGCGCGACGTTGCGCGAGGCCCTGCGGATTCTCGAGGCCTCGGGCCTGATCGAGGTCAAACGCGGCGCTGCAGGCGGCATCTTTGCCTGCAGCCCGCCTGTCGATCGCACGGGAGCCGCTCTGAGTGCCCTGATCCAGTTCGGCAACGCCACCACCCAGCACTTCACGGAATTTCGCCTGACGTTCGAGATGGAGTCGGCCGAACTTGCAGCCAGACGGGCCACTTCACATGCCGTCGCGCGTCTGATGGAGACGGTCGCCAATCTCGTGGAGGTGGCGAACCGCCCGGGCGTGCCCTGGGCGACCTACATGGACCTCGACATCGCCTTCCACCAGGACCTGGCCGCCGCCTCCGGCAATCCCATCCGGGAGGCTGTGATGCTGGCCCTCAATGGCGCCTTCCGCCAGTCGGTGCTGATGGTAAGCAGCCACGACACCCTGGAGTGGCGCTCGGCGCAGGCGAGCGAGCTCCTGCGCGTCGCGCAGGCCGTCCACCAGCGGCGTCCGAAGGTGGCGCGGCGCCTGATCGAGCAGCACATCCGCGAGAGCGCCGAAGTCTCCGAGCAGATGCTCACGCCCACCCGGTCTCAGGAACCAGGGCCCACCGGTGGCCTTCAAGGCTGACGAACCCGTTTACGAAGGACCGGGCTAAGTCACCTCATTCGTCACCTCGCGCGCCCCTTCGGCGACATCGCTGACCCAGAAGGTGGCTTCGAGGCCGGTTCGCTGTCGGTAGTCCGCCTCGACCCTCCGCTTGAACTCCTCGACAGCGTCGCGTCTCACGAGGCTCACGGTGCATCCCCCGAAGCCGGCTCCTGTCATGCGCGAGCCGAGGCATCCCTCGACGCGCCACGCCGCCTCGGCCAGACAATCGAGTTCCGGCCCTGTCACCTCGAAGTCCTCCCTGAGGGAGCGGTGCGAAAGCCTCCAGAGCGCCCCGAAGCCTTCGAGGTCACCGCGGCGCAGCGCGTCGGCAGCCTCCGTGACCCTTTGCGTCTCAGTGAGCACGTGCCGCAGGCGCCTCCGCAGGACGGGCTCCAGCACCAGCTCGGCAGCACCTGGATCGCTCCGCAGGTCCGCGAGATGACGGATCTGCGGCCGCAAGCGTCTCACTTCCCGTAGAGCCACCCCGCACTCCGCCCTGCGCTCGTTGTATGGCGAGGCGTGCAGTTCGCGCGACTTGCCGGAATGGGCAAGAACGAGACGGTGCTCCGCCAGCGGCATCGGGATGTAAGTGGCCTGCAGACTGCCGGTGTCAAGGAGGATTGCGTGATCGCGCCGCCCCATGGACACCGCGAACTGATCCATGACGCCGCACTGGACCGGAAGGTGTCAAGCCTTTCGGGACAACTCAGTCAACGCATTCTGTGAACCTTAGGGCGTGTCGTCAGGTCGGTTGATCCAAACGCTCTGGTTGACGGTTCGGGGACGCGGCCGGCCACGTTTGAAGCGCTCGGGGTGAAGGGCGTAGGCATTGGCCAGGACATCAGCGCGGCGAGTGGTGACCTGATCGGCCATGCCGTGGTGAACCATTGCGGGGGTCAGCAACCCGATGCCGCTGTGCCGGTGCTCGTCGTTGTACCAGTGGAAGAACTGGCGGCAGAAGGCGCGTGTCTGTTCGATGGAGGCGAAGCGATCGGGGAACTCCGGGCGGTACTTGAGCGTCTTGAACTGCGCTTCCGAGTAGGGGTTGTCGTTCGAGGTGTGAGGGCGCGAATGGCTCTTGGTGACGCCGAGATCCGCCAGGAGGAAGGCGACCGGCTTCGAGGCCATGGACGAGCCGTTGTCCGCGTGGATGGTCAAGCTACCAGGCTCCACGCCTTCGCGTTGGACGCTGTCGGCGAGCAGCTGTTTGGCGAGTTCGGAGGATTCCTTCGTCGCGAGCAGCCAGCCCACCACATAGCGGCTGTAGATGTCGATCAGGACGTAGAGGTAGTAGTAGGTCCACTTCTCCGGGCCGTTGAGCTTGGTAATGTCCCAGGACCAGACCTGGCGGGGCCCGTCGGCCATCAGTTCGGGCTTGACGCGCGCCGGATGCGTCGCCTGGGCACGCCGCTCGCGTACCTCGCCCGCCTGGTGCAGGATGCGGTAGAACGTCCGGATCGAGCCGAGGTAGACCCCTTCGTCGAGCAGCGTCGCATAGACGGCGTAGGGGCTCTGGTCCTGGAAGCGCTCCGAGTGCAGAGCGTCCAGGATCGCCTGGCGCTCCGCCGCCGAGAGGGCGCTCGGCTGTGGCCGCGGCGGCCGTTTGGGCCGCTGAGGACGCGGACTCTTGCGGTGCTGCACGTAGTACGTGGCCCGGGGCCTGCCGACAGCTCGGCAGGCAGCCGTGACCCCCACCACAGGGCTCAGTTCGGCGATCGCGGCTTCCGTTACCGCGTGGGCTTCTCCGGCGCGCTCCCGAGAGACAGCTCTCTCAAGAGCGAAGATACTTTTCCCTGCACCTCGATGACCTTCTCAGCCCGATCCAGGTGCTGTTTCAGCCGCGCGTTCTCCCGGCGCAGCCGATTCACCTCCTCGTTCAGGGGATTGGCCGGCTTACGGCCCGGCTTCTGATCGAGCGCGGACCGCACCGCATCATCCCGCTGCTGGCGCCACTTGCTCAGGAGCGACGAGTACAAGCCCTCACGCCGCAGCAGAGCGCCGATCTCGCCCGCTTCCGTACAGCGATCTGCCTCTTCGAGAATCCGCTGCTTGTACGCCGCTGTGAACTGCCGGCGCTGCGCTCGCGCAGGCACCTCCACATCGCGTTCTGGCGGCTTTGGCGTCGGGACCATCTCCCGCACGTTAGCCTGTCCGTCCATAGCTCACCGCTCCTTGTCCCGCTTGGCCGCCTGCGAGGGGAGGGGGGCAACCTGTCGGTTTCCCCCCTGACCCCCCTTACACCGGATATATACTCAC
>JAJYNV010000229.1 GCA_021786135.1 Bacillota bacterium | reverse complement strand
GCCTCGCCGCAGCCGGGGCCAGATGCCTTCGCCGACCGCGAGCGGCAGCAGGGCCAGGCTGAGGAGTGCAGCCAGCGCCGCACCGTCCGCTCCGCGCACGACGATGCCCGCGTCGGCGGCGAGAACCCCAAAAACACCGAACGGCAACTCGACGAGCCCACCGGCGGCGGCCAAGCCCAAAGGCCAAGCGGGATGACCGATCGAAGCTTGTCCCAGCAGGAGGCCAAGAAGTCCGACAAGCGAGAATCGAAGCCAACGTCTTCGGTCCGAAGGCGCACTGCCGCGTCCCGGCCGATCAGCCAATAGACCGCCCCCAGGCCGCAGCGCATGGCGCTGTGGTGGTCGTGCGTCGCGCACAGTATAGGCGGTCTGGATGTGCAACTGTGGCGAACCCGGGCGAGGACCGTGCGACAGAATACGTGCACCGACAGACGACGCGCCGCGGTCCCCTGAACGTGCTCGGGAGAGACCGCGGCGCGCCTGCATCCCTACATTATCTGGGATCCCTCAACTGTCTTGCTGCTCGCAGAGCGCGATCGCCTCGATGGGGTGCAACTGCCCTTCTGCGACACCCTCGATCCCCGGTAGATATCGGTCGAGCGTGGCGACATTGACGTGCAGAAGTTTGCGCAAGAGAACGGCCGTCGCCTCGGTCTGCCCGAGTTCGACACTCGTCTTGAAGCGCGTCTCACCGTCGCTGAAGTCCATCTCGAAGTTGCCGATGACAAGGCCGAAGTTGGCTCGCGTGAGAAAGTCCGCCATGACCTGACGCGTGACCTCGGGTACGGCCTTCGCCGTCACCGAGTAGATCACGAGGACGCCACGCTCGTCATCGATGTGCGCGTAGCACATCCAGCTGCCATTTCGACCGCGAAACCCCATCGCCAGCGTGGACTGCCCCTCGACGGGCGCGTACTGCCAACCGTCTTCCTGCAGCATCGCCTCGGCCATCGCCCGAAGAGACATGCCTGCACCTCCATGCCTACCTGCGCAAGGCAGTATACCACCGGGCGTGACGCTCGGGCGCTACCCCTGCCGCAGAGCCTCGATCGGATCGAGGCGGCTGGCCCGCATCGCAGGCCACATGCCGAAGACAACGCCGACCACTAGCGAGAAGCCGAGAGCCAGGATGATCGAGCTGGAATCGACGCCGCCGCTCCAGCCCAGGGCCGTGGCCATGATCTTGGCGCCCAGACTGCCGAGCAGTGCGCCAATCGCACCGCCGACCAGACTGAGAATGCCGGATTCGACAAGGAACTGCGTCAGGATAGCGCCGCGCCGCGCTCCGATCGCCTTGCGCAAACCGATCTCCCGCGTGCGCTCCGCGACGGTCACCAGCATGATGTTCATGATGCCGATGCCGCCCACGAGCAGGGAGATGCCCGCGATGCCGCCGAGCATCAGGGTGAGGGTGCTGGTGATCGTCGAGAGTGTCGACAGGATCTGGTCCTGGGACACGACCATGGCCGCGTTCGTGTTCGCGAAGCGCGTATCCATGACGGCTTCGATCTGCGCCGCAGCCAAGGGGGCCACAGTCGCGGAGCGCGCCTCAGCGATGACAGACGTGATCTGGTTGGTGCCGAGGATCTCCTCGGCTGTGGTGATCGGTGTGAGGATCACGTCGTCCTCGTTCGCCCCGAAGCTGCCGCCTGCGGTGTTGAGGACGCCGATGACGGTCAGGGGAGTGCCGTTGACGTAGATGGTCTGGCCCATGGCCGAGCCGGCGCCGAAGAGCTGTTGCTCCACGGTCTGTCCGACCACGGCGACGTCACGACGGTATGTGACGTCGGACGCGATGATGTAGCGGCCCGCGGCCAAGGTACGACCCTGGATCTTGAGTGAATCCGGGGTTGTGCCCATCAAGGACGTGGAGTAGGTCTGCGCACCGTAATCGGATGTGACCTGGCCGGTCATCAGGGGAGCGTCCGCGCTGATCTGCGGCACCATCTGCTTGAGCCACGTGATGTCCTGCGGATAGTAGAGGACAGCGCCGCTTGAGCGCAGGGGCGTGATCGTGATCAGGTTCGAGCCGAGCGACTGGATCTGCGATGTGACAGACCCTGTTGCGGCCTGGCCGATCGAGATCAACGCAATGACCGCGCCGACGCCGATGATGATGCCGAGCATGGTCAGAAACGCGCGCAGCTTGCCCATCATGAGGCTGCGCCACGCCATGCGCATGCTCTCGAAGATCATCAAAGCCCCTGCACCTCCCCCAGGGTGTGCCTGCGCGAGGCGGGCACCGGTTCGTCCGAAAGGACCAGGCCGTCACGCAGGTGGATGATGCGCTCGGTGTGCAGGGCCACGTCCTCGTCATGGGTGACGATGACGATGGTGCGCCCCGTCTTGTGCAATTCGAGGAAGAGGCGCAGCACGTCCTCGCCTGACGTGGAGTCAAGGTTGCCCGTCGGCTCGTCGGCCAGGATCACGTCCGGCTCTCCAGCCAGGGCTCTCGCCACGCCAACCCTCTGCTGCTGCCCGCCCGACAGTTCCATCGGCCTGTGGTGACGTCGGTCGGAGAGCCCCACCGCAGCCAGAGCGTCCTCAGCACGCTTGCGGCGCTGTGAACCGCTCAACCCACGATAGACCAGCGGCAGTTCGACATTTTCCAGTGCCGTCAGCTGCTGCAGCAAGTTGTAGTTCTGAAAGACGAAGCCGATGCGCCGGTTGCGCACATCCGCCAGAGCATCGTCCGACTTGCGCGCAACCTCTTCACCGCCCAGGTAGTACAACCCCGCACTTGGGCGGTCGAGGCAACCGAGGAGATTCAAAAGCGTGGACTTGCCGGACCCCGAGGGGCCCATGATGGCCACCATCTGCCCCTCGGGGATGGCAAACGCGAGTCCCCGCAGGGCATGGACTTCCAAATCACCCATGCGGTACGAGCGCTTGAGACCCTCCACGCGGATGACATCCGCCATATCACTGGCCCCCGCTGCCGCCAAAGCCGCCGCCTGACGAACCGCCGCCTGACGAACCGCCGCCCGACGAACCACCGGAACCGCTGGACCTGGTGCGGAAGCTGCCACCACCACCGCCGCCGCCGCCCAATCCGCGCAGTCCTCCGCCGCCGAAGCCCCCACCGCCGAAGCCTGAGGTGGTCGTCGAACTCGACACCGAGGCAGTGACCACCTTGTCGCCAGCCTTGAGGCCGGAGAGGATCTGGATTGCGACGTCGTTGGAGAGACCCGCGACGACGCGCTGCACGGTGATCTTACCGTTCTTGACGACCTCGACGGTGGCTCCCTGGCCCGCACCCGTGACAGACTCCACCGGCACCAGCAGCGTCTGCCGAACGAATGCCACATCGATCGTCACGCTCGCAGACATGCCCGCAAGCAGGCCGCCCGGCCTGGCGACGTTGATGATGACGTTGAAGTTGGCGACTCCTGAGGAATTTGTGCCGGCCGGCGAGATCAGGGCAACCGTACCAGGAAAGACCTGGCCAGGCAGTGCATCCGACGTTACGATGGCCCGCTGTCCAACCTTCACCTGCGCGATCGAGACCTGGCTGATGGGCGCAATGATCTGCAGGGAGCTGGGCGCCTCAACCGCAAACGGCGCCGTGGACGCGGAGGTCGTCGTCGACGAGCTGTTGCCGCTCGTGACGCCGCCACCTTGGGTCACCGTGTCACCGGCCTGCACATTGACAGCCGTGACGATGCCCGCGATGGGACTCGTGATGTTGAGGTCCGAGAGCGCACTCTTAGCCTTCTGGACGTTCTGCTGATCCACAGCGATCTTGGCCTTGAGCGACGAGACCTGAGCCGCGGAAGGCGGTGTCGGGTTCTGCAGCTGCTCGAGAGATGCTTGATCGGAACTGAGCTGCGCCTGGTCGGAACTCAACTGGGTCTGATCGGTGTTGAGCTGAGTCTGCAGCGCCGGATTCGATAACGTCACCACCGTCTGTCCGGCCTGCACCGTCTGGCCCGCCTGGAACGCGACGCTCGTCACGCTGCCGGACACCTGCGCCGTGACGGCCTGCGTGTCCGCAAACGCGACCGTGCCGGGCTCGGTCAGATAGAACTGGGTGAAATTGACGGTTGCGTTCATGCCCGCCCGCAAACCTGAAGGCGGGTTCTCGATGGTAAGCGTCACAGGGAAGAGGGCCCCCTGCCGGTTGGATCCGCTCGAGGTCACGCCGATCGTCTGGACAGCAGCGTTCAAGGTCCCCTGATCCTGCGTCCACACCTGCACGCCCTCGCCAGTATAGATGTTCGGCAGGTCGATCTCAGGGATACTCGTCTGTACATCGATGGCGCTCGGCTGCACGACCTGGAAGACTGTCGCGCCTTGGCCGACGCTCTGGCCAGGACCGGCGCTGATGGTTGAAATCACGCCCGCTACAGGCGAAGTGACGTTCAGGTACTGAATGTTCTGCTCGTCCGTCGCGATCTTCTGCTGGTCGTTGGTGATCTTTTGCTGATCCACCTTGATGCGTTGCTGGTCTGCCTGAATCTGGGCGGCAGATGCCGGCGTCGGCGAAACCAGCTGGCTGAGGCTCGCTTCGTCCGATGCGAGCTGCGCCTGGGCGGAAAGCACATTGGAAGCAAGCGTGCCCTGCGTGTCGACGACCGCTGCGAGAATCTGCCCCTTCTTAACCTGGCTGCCCACCTGCACCGGCACGGAGGTCACGGTTCCCGGCTCCTGGGCGTTGACATTGACAGACGTCGCCGCCTGGACGGTGCCACTGCCGGTCACGTTGACCAGAAGCGGCCCGTTGTACGCGGTGGCCACGGCATAATTCGCCGTGGTCGACTTGTGACCGCCTCTAAGGGCACGGTAGCCGACCACGGCTACGGCCAAGACGACAACGACCACCACAACGATGGTCACGACACGACGCATCACGGTTCCCCCTCTTACGCTGCAAACTGCACGGCGTCTTGATTCTGGTGGTCAATTCTTTTGGCAAGATAAGTTCTTGGCCAAGTTTTCCTAAGATGCTTAACGAATCCGCGTCAGGTATCTGTCTCCGGAAGGTCAGGGCCGATCTCCCTCAGGCGGTGCAAAATGCGCATGAGGGCCTCACGATCCTGCGGCTCGAGCGACTCGATCAGGCGCCCCACCTCAGCGTGCCGGCGGCGTCTGGCCCGGGCGAGCACTTCCTCGCCTTCCGGCGTGAGGCTGACGACGACCACTCTGCGGTCCTGCTGGTCGCGGTCGCGCCGGACGTAGCCACGGTGCTCAAGCTCGGCGACCAGCTGCGTGATCGCCGCAGGAGTCAGCTGGAGCGCCTGTGCCAGGTCCGACACGCGCGATGGGCCGTGTGGCCAGGGTGGGCCGAAGCGACCGCGTGGCTGCAGGCGCCAGAGCAGCATATGGTGACTCGGACCAAGGCCGGTGCCCGCCTCCTTGCGCATTTGGCGGCGCATCCCGGCGAGCGACTGGAAGAGCAGGGTGATCAGTTCGTCCACATCGGGATCAGCCAACGCGACTCCACCTCTGCGGATGTTTAGTCGCTTAAATATTGTCCCGCATCTCAGCCATGTCAAGTAAGAATAAAGAATCGCGAGGGATAATGTGCACTATCCCTCGCGCCAAAGGCCTGGTGGCCCCAACGGGATTCGAACCCGTGTTCCCACCTTGAAAGAGTGGTGTCCTAGGCCTCTAGACCATGGGGCCGACAGAGGCATTATACGCTCTTGGTTCGTCGCTGGCGAGCAGCGTCGTTCAACGAGGCGCATTCTGGTGCTCGGCCCACCATTCCGAACTCATCGCCCACCCGCGTCGTGGGGAACCTTCCTCTAAAGGAGGTGCCCGGATGGCGGGACGCGATGGCAAGAAGACGCCGGAGGAGGCCCTTGATGATCTCAAGATGGACGTCGCCGACGACGTCGACGTGCCCCTCGAAGACAACGGCGACAATGGTGATCTGACTGCCCGGCAGCTTGGGAAGGTGGGTGGCCAGATGGTGCGGCGCCTCGTGCGGCGAGGCGAAGAGGCCCTGGCCGAGGACCAATCGCAGGATCAGGAATAGCTCGGTAGCGTCCAAAGGGCGGCAGCGGTTGGCGAGGTGCAGCGCACCCAGCTCAAACGCGCCGCCTTTGCGTCTGGAGGAAGCGCCGAATAGCATGTTCTTCCACCTGCGTCACCGGCAGCCTGGGCAGGGATTGGCTCGGGCAAGGAGGAATGTTGGCCACTGTACGGCATAGGCCGTAAGTTCTCACAGCCCGTGAAACATCTTGGCACGTTTTGCGTCTAAGTAGTTGCAGCGGGCTTTTGGAGGGACAGGCGGCTGTCGGTCAAGGAAGACCCCGCCAGCTTGGACGACCGTGAGCTCGTGCGCCGCGCCCAGGAGCAGGACGCACGCTCGTTTGCCATACTCGTCGCTCGATATGAGGTCCGGGTGCGGAGAATGTGCTCCGCCCTGACCGCAGACCCGGACGCGGCCGAGGAACTGGCCCAGGTCACCTGGGTCAAGGCATTCGAAGCGATCGGACACCTGCGCGACGGTGAACGGTTCTTCGGGTGGCTCCGGCAGATAGCCGTGAACCACCTGCGCGATGGCTGGCGCAGGCACAAGTTGCCGCAGCTTCCCTTCGACGACACGCTGCACGATCGGCCGGATCCGGATGCTCTGCCTGATGAACGGCTGCTGCGCGCCGAGCGCCAGTTGGAAATCGCGCAGGCACTCGCGGCACTGAGCTTGCACGATCGGAGGATTCTCGCACTTCGCTACGAGCAGGACCTCTCATATCACGAGATCGCACTCATGCTCCACACCACCGAGGGAACCGTCGCAACGTGGCTCTACCGCGCCAAGGAGCGGCTGCGCAAGGCCATGGATCAACCGAAGGGCAGGCAGCGGTAATGGTTGCACACTTCTCAGGCAGGGACATTGGACGATACGTCGACGGTGAGATGGGCCGCGACGAGGCTCTGCGCCTCGATCGGCATCTCTCCGAGTGCAACTACTGCCGTGGTCGCCTCGAAGCTGAGCAGCGGCTGGCACTCGACCTCAAGTCCTATTTTGCGATGCCGCTCCCGGTCGGGGCACATGCAGATATCCCACGTGCCCATCTGCCCCTGCAAGTTCCGGCCGCGGCGGCAGCCGTTCTAGCCGTCTTCCTTGCCTATCCGACATTCAGCCGAGACCTTCAGCCGCCGCACTCCACAGGAGTCAGCACCGTGATGCCCTTCAACCTGGGCGTTCAGGTCGACGGCGGACAGAGCTGGTCGCAACTCTCAGTCTGGACCGGCTTCGTCGTGAGCCATAGCGATCAGTCGCTCGACATAAGGGTCGGCAGCGACGTCCTGCGTATCGACCTGCCGGCGGGCACGCAGCCCGGAGCATATCCCGTCGGGTCAGCGGTCGTCGTGCGTGGCAGTCTCTTGCGCAGCGGGGTCGTTTCAGCGGTGGCCGTACAGCAGGTCGCGCCCTAATCTCCCGGTTTTGCAACGCCCGGCCGATTGGCCGGGCGTTTTTGCGTTTGGCCGATGCTCAGCCACGGCCCTGAGCGATCCCGCCCTCATCTCGGACCGGGCGCTCTGCCTGTGTACGCCCGACCTTGACGGATCGAGTGGGCTCAGGTAAGAAAATGTTGATCTTGTTACTCATATTATTTCGTGCGGAGGAGATCCATTGCTTCCGACGTTCGTGATCTTTTTCCGCGAGACGCTCGAGGCCAGCTTCGTCGTAGGCATCATCCTGGCCTACCTGCACCGCATCGGGCGCGGCGATCGCACGGCGAGCGTGTGGCTCGGCGTCGGCATCGCCGTAATTTTGGACCTTGCCGTGGCACTCATGAGCTACCACGTGATCCACCAGTATGACGGCTCCCGCGTCCAGTCCATCCTCGAGGGAAGCACCTATGTGGTGGCCACCGCCATGCTCACATACATGAGCTTCTGGATGAAGGGGCAGAGCGGTCATATGCACAACGAACTCGAGCACAAGGTGGACGTCGCACTCTCCCGGGGTTCGCTCGGCGCCATGGTCCTGCTGTCGGCCATCACCGTCGGTCGGGAAGGACTCGAAACGGCGTTTTTCACTCTGGCGATCGCGTTGAATCAGGAGGGGCTGCCGATGCTGTTCGGAGCCTTCCTAGGGCTGCTCGCGGGACTCGCCGTCAGCGCATGGGTATACAGGCTGGGACGCCGCGCACCACTCGGGCTCTTCTTCAACGGCCTCGGCGTACTGCTTCTCCTCTTCGGAGCCGGACTGCTCGCCGATGCCATCGAATCGTTCCAGTCCATCGGCTGGCTCCACGTCCTGACCGGCATCGTCTGGAACAGCCAGACGCTCCTGAACGAAGGCAGTGCCCTGGGCGACATTCTGCACAGCCTATTCGGGTACGCGGAGTCACCGACTGTCCTGCAGGTCGCAGTCTACGCCGTCTTCCTGATCATCGCCGCCATAGCCTATCTCAGCCTCGGTCGCACGCACGGCACAACCCACGCCTCCCAGGAGCGAAAATAAGAAGGGAGGCCCCGTTGGGCCTCCTCTGCGCACAAAACACTAGAGGCCGATGCGGCTCATCCAGTACGAGAGCGTGCGGCGCGCCTCGGAC
>JAJYNV010000181.1 GCA_021786135.1 Bacillota bacterium | reverse complement strand
GTAAGGAGGCAGGATTTTGCCCACCAAGAAGTCGAGCACCGCAGCCCGCCCGCGCCGGCGCGAGCGCAAGCACATCGAGCGTGCGGTTGCGCACATCCGCAGCACGTTCAACAACACCATCGTGACGATCACGGATCCCCAGGGGGCCACGCTCTCCTGGGCCACCGCAGGTACGCAGGGATTCAAGGGTTCCCGCAAGTCCACGCCCTTCGCGGCGCAGATGGCAGCCGAGACCGCGGCTAAGGCTGCCATGGAGCACGGCGTGCGTGAGGTTGAGGTGTTCGTCAAGGGCCCGGGTTCGGGCCGCGAGGCGGCCATCCGCAGCCTACAGACGGCGGGGCCAGAGGTCTCGGCGATCAAGGACGTCACGCCCATCCCGCATAACGGTTGCCGGCCTCCGAAGCGCCGGCGCGTATAGCGAGCGTATAGAAAGGGAGGGATCGCAGCAAAGATGGCCCGTAACACTGGCCCCACCTGCCGGCTCTGCCGGCGCGAGGGTATGAAGTTGTTCCTCAAGGGTGACCGTTGCTTCTCGGACAAGTGCCCCATCGTCAAGAAGCAGCGCAACCAGCCGCCCGGCCAGCACGGCCTGGGACGCCGCAAGGCTTCCGAGTATGGCCTGCAGCTTCGCGAGAAGCAGAAGGTGCGGCGTTTCTACGGCGTCATGGAGACGCAGTTCCGCCGCTACGTGGATCGCGCGCAGCGCAGCCAGTCCCCTACGGGCGACGTGATGCTGTCCCTGCTCGAGCGCAGGCTCGACAACGTGGTCTACCGCATGGGTTTCGCGCTTTCGCGTCCCCAGGCGCGTCAGCTGGTCCGGCACGGTCACTTCAGCGTCAACGGCCGCAAGGTTTCCGTGCCGTCGTTCATCGTCCGTCAGGGTGACGAGATTGAGGTGCGCTCGCGCTCGCGCGAGAGGGCCTCGATCAAGGAGATCGTCGAGCGCGGCCACGGCCGGATGGTGCCCGAGTGGATCGAGGTGCAGCGCGACCAGTACAAGGGACGCATCATCCGCCTGCCTGAGCGGCAGGACGTGGATGTGCCGGTTGAGGAGCACCTCATCGTCGAGCTCTACTCCCGCTGAGCGAGGGAGGACAGTACGTGAACGAGTTTCAGACGCCTCAGATTGAATGCCTCGAACTGCAGGAGGCCACGGGTTACGGCCGCTTCGTCGTCGAACCGCTGGAGCGCGGCTTCGGCATCACACTTGCGAACGGCCTTCGGCGCATCCTGCTCTCCTCGCTCACGGGAGCGGCGGTTACGTCGGTACGCATTCAGGGTGTCCTGCATGAATTCTCGACCGTCGCTGGCGTGCGCGAAGACGTTACGGACATCGTCCTCAACCTGAAGTCGCTGGCGCTCAAGATGCACGGCGAGGGTCCCAAGAACCTCCGCGTCGAGATGCATCAGGAAGGGCCGCTCACGGCAGGAGAGGCGATGCAGGACCCTGAGATCGAGGTTCTGAACCCCGATCTCGTGCTCTGCACGCTCGACAAGGGCGCCGAGTTCGTCATGGACCTGACGATCGAGAAGAATCGCGGCTATGTCTCGGCCGACCGCAACAAGCGCCCCGATCAGCCGATCGGCGTGATCGCGATGGACGCCATGTTCTCGCCGATCCGCCGCGTCAACTACACGATCGAGGACACGCGCGTCGGACAGATCACCGACTACGACAAGCTGACCCTCGAGATCTGGACCAATGGCGGCATCCGCCCAGATGAGGCGCTTGTCGAGTCGGCCCGGATTCTCGAGGACCACCTGGCGCTCTTCACGGGGCTCACCGTCGATGCCCGCCGCCCGGCGGCGACGCCGGATGTCCCTGGTGACAAGCGCGACCGTCTCCGCGAGATGCCGATCGAGGAGCTCGAGCTCTCGGTACGGTCGTTCAACTGCCTGAAGCGCGCCGGCATCAACACCGTCGCGGAGCTCGTCTCGCGCACGGACGAAGAGATGATGAAGGTCCGCAACCTCGGCAAGAAGTCGCTTGAAGAGGTCAAGCAGAAGCTGGCGGACGCCGGTCTCAGCCTGGCCAAGTCCGAAGACTGAGACCAGAAGAAGGGAGGGATACCCGTGCCCATGCGCAAGCTCGGCCGTCGATCGGACGTGCGCAAGATGCTGCTGAGGAACCAGGTGACGTCGTTTCTGCACGACGAGCGGTTTGTGACGACGGAGGCCAAGGCCAAGGAAGTCTCGGCCCTCGTGGAGCAGCTCATCACCATGGCGCGCGAGGACACCGTACCGAACCGCCGTGCGGCTGCCGCCTACATTCTCAACGAGGATGTCGTGCGCAAGCTGTTCACCAACATCGCACCCAAGTACAAGGAGCGCCAGGGCGGCTACACGCGCGTCGTGCGCATCGGTGCCCGTCGCGGCGATGCAGCCCCCATGGCGGTGCTCGAGCTCGTCTGATGCTCGAGGCCGTGGCCGTTTCCCTGCGTCGCGGCGGATTCCGCCTGGAGGTTCCCCGCTTTCGGGCGACTCCGGGCGAACTGGTTGCGGTCGTAGGTCGTAACGGCTCCGGCAAGTCGACATTCCTCCTGGCCCTGGCCGGGATATTGCACCCCGCGGCCGGTGAGATCCGCCTTGCCAGGGGACCTTGCCTGCCGCCTGAGGTCGCCTTTCTGCCGGCGCGCGCCGAGGACATCGTCCTCGGGGCGCGTCGCCTGCTTGAGGTCTCGGTGACACTGGGACTCCAGGGCCAGACGGACTTGGAGCCTGAAGCGGTGCTGCGGCGGATCGAGGGGCTTCTCGACCTGCCCCGGGAGGATCTCGAAGATGCCGCGGAGCCCGTCTACCGCGCGCTCTGCGGCCTCTTGGCGACCGGGGCCCGATGTCTCGTGCTGGACGAGCCGACGGCCTCGCTCGGCCCCCGGGCGCAGGCGGTGCTCCGCAGAACATTCATGCGGCTGCGGGGCCAAGGACACATCGTCATTGTGGCCACCCACGATCCTGAACTCGCGCGACTGGCCGACCGCTGGTATCGGACCGAGCGGGGGGAGCTGCTCGAGGACAGCCTTGATGCGGCGATCACGGACCACGTGCTCAAGGCGCCCGCCCTCTGGCCCGCGTTTGGCGGTCAACCGGTCGACGACGTGCTGCGGGGGATCTGGACGACGTGATCGCGCTGAGGGAGTTTGCGATCGAGGACTGCGGCCCTTACCGCCTGACGCTTGCCAGGGGCGACGTGGTAGGCGTCGTCGGCTGGCGCGGAGCATCCGCCACGTACCTTCTCGAAGCCTGTGCGGGCGTGCGCCGTCATAAGGGTGAGCTCCTCGTGGAGGGCCGACTGCGACGTCCGACGGACGTCGCCTACGCGCCTGAAGGGGTGGAGCAGATCCTGTTCGGACGCACGGCAGCCGAAGCGATCGGGCCGCGCGGCGTCGCGTTCGCCGCCCGGCTCGGCGTTGAGCACCTTCTCTCAAGGCCGCCGCAGGAGCTCTCAAGCGGGGAGCGCCGGCGACTGGCACTGGCGGCGGTGTTTGGCAGCGCTCGCCCGCTGCTGCTTCTCGACCGGCCGACCGCAGGTCTCGATCCAGACGGACAGGACCTTTTCTGGCAGGCGGCATGCGACTATCCCGGGGTGCTGCTGCTGACGCTCTCCTGGCCAGAAGAGGCACCACTCTGCACGGCCCTGCTGCCCGCCCCGGGCATAGGCGGCGCCTGGCCCGGCGGCCCGCTGTCGGCCGAACGCCAGCGCGAGGTGCGCTGGCCGCCGGACGCGGCGGCGGACCTCCGCTGGACGCTGGGCGCACCGGGACGCTGGGATGATCCCGCAAAGGAGGTGGATAGGTGGCGCGCAAAGCGGAAGCCCAGGTGATCGTCCTGGTCGCCTGGGTGCTCGTAACCTGGAGTGACCAGGCAATCTGGCCTTCGGCGCTGGCCCTCGCTCTGGCCTCCACCTACCTCGTGCGGCGCGAGGGCCTGCGCCGGGTGCCTTGGCGCAGCATGGCTGCGCTCGGCCTGCTCGCCGCGCTGGCCCATCTCTTCGCTCCCGGTGGGCTCATCGTGCGGCTGGAGGAAGGAGCATCCATGACCCTGCGGCTCTGGGCTGTGCTCTGCGAGGGACAGGTCATGCTCGGCATCGTGGGGCCGATCGGGTTGGCGCGCAGCCTGGGCCGGCTCGGACGGCTGCTCCGGCCGTTCGGAATCGCGGCGAGCGACCTTGAGGTCATGGCGTTCGTGACGCTGCGCATGATCCCGGAGACAGCGCGCAGCGCGCGCAGCATCTGGCTCGCGCGGCGTTTCCTTGCCGGAAGGTCGGGCCTCACGCAATGGACCACCCTTGCCGGCGCCTGGGTCGCACAGAGCATGCGCACGGCGGGCGCCTTGGGCGAGGCGCTCGTGCTGCGGGGCTACGGGCCGCCGCAGCGACCGCCGCGCATCGACTGGCGCGGCCTCTCTCTCGGCTGGTTACCTGTCTTGACGGCCGCCTTCGCGCTGCCATGGTGGCCAAGGTGAGGTTCGTCGTCGCGTATGAGGGTACGCGCTACTCCGGCTGGCAGCTGCAGGCCGGCGACCCGACCGTGCAGGAGGCCATGGAGCAGGCGGTGCAGGCGATCGAGGGCAAGCCGGTGCGGGTGCTCGGCGCCTCGCGCACCGACCAGGGCGTGCATGCCCTCGGACAGGTCGCGTGGGCCGACACCGAGCGTCCGTTGGCTCCGGAACGCTACCGTGCCGCCCTGAACCACTTCCTGCCCGCGGATATCCGCGTGCGCCTTTGCGATCTGCCCGACGCGGAATTCCGGCCGCTCAAGGGCGTGATCGAGAAGACCTACGTCTACCGCATCGATCTCGCCGAGGTTCCAGACCCGCTCCTGCGCCGCATCGCTTTGCATCGCCCGGGCCCCATGGATGTGCCAGCGATGCGCACCGCGATCGCGACGCTTCTGGGCACGCACGACTTCGCAGCCTTCGGTGGTGCGGGCAGCCCCCGCCGCAGCACGGTGCGCACCATCAGGGAGGTACAGGTGCTGGAGGAGGGGCAGGGCATCGAGGTGCGATTGACGGCGGACGGCTTCCTTTACCATATGGTCCGCCACATTGTCGGCCTGCTCATTTCGGTCGGCCAAGGGCGCGCCGAGCTGCCCAGCCTTGGCAAGGTGCTGGTCGACGGCCCGCCACCGCATGGTCTGCCGCTAGCCCCCGCGCATGGCCTCACGCTGCTCGGCATCGCCTATGGTCCGCCGAATCCGCTTGACAGCCGCCATGTTCGATGACTACCATTGCATTATGCGCCATCCTGCGGATGGTACGTTTCGGGGAGGCTTGCCCGCTTTGCAGCGCACGCTAATGACGAGGCGCGAGGATGTCGTCCCGCGCTGGCACATCGTGGACGCGGATGGAATGGTTCTGGGCCGTCTGGCAACGGAGGTGGCCGCGGTACTCCGCGGCAAGCACCTGCCGACCTACACGCCGTCGATCGACAACGGCGACTACGTGATTGTGATCAATGCCGAAAAGGTGCAGGTCACGGGCAACAAGTACGAGGACAAGACGTACTACCACCACACCGGCTATCCCGGTGGCATCCGCGAGACGAGCCTGCGCCACATGCAGGAGCGTCATCCGGAGCGCGTGGTCGAGAAGGCCGTTCGTGGCATGCTGCCCAAGAACCGCCTCGGCCGCGATCTCTTTCGCAAGCTGAAGGTCTACAGCGGGCCAACGCATCCGCATGAGGCACAGCAGCCCACCGAGCTCAAGCTGGGAGGTACGAAGTCCTGATGGCGGTACAGCTTTACGGCACAGGCCGACGCAAGAGCGCGACGGCGCGCGTGCGCCTCGTCGCTGGCAGCGGCAAGTTCATCGTCAATGACCGTCCGGTGGAGGAGTACTTCCCGATCAGCACGCTGCAGATGCTCGTCATGGCTCCCTTGCGCACCGTTTCTGCGGAGGGTCGCTACGACGTGATCTGTCGGGTCGAGGGCGGCGGAGTGGCCGGGCAGGCCGGTGCCGTGCGCCATGGCCTTGCGAGGGCCCTTCTCACCGTGGATCCGGAATACCGCGTGCCGCTCAAGCGGATGGGCTTCCTCCGCCGCGACCCGCGCATGAAGGAACGCAAGAAGTACGGTCTCAAGGCTGCGCGCAAGCGGCCGCAGTTCTCGAAGCGCTAGTGGAAGGCCCCGCCGCAGGCGGGGCCTTTCTGTTGGGGGTGGCGCAAGCAGATGGAAGCAATCGATCTCGTTGTTTTCGATGTCGACGGTGTGCTCGTGGATGCGCACGACTCGTACGACGAGGCAGCGCGGCGCACCGTCGAGCTGTTTCTTGGGCCGCGCGCAGGCGGCTGGCTGAGCGATGACGAGATGGCGGCCATGCGGGTCGCTGGCGGCTTCAACGACGAGTGGGACATCGCAGCTGTCGCAGTCTGGGCCCAGGCGGGCGGGCGGCGCGATCTCGGCGCACTGGCGGCTGCAGCGAAAGGATTGGGCGGCGGCGTGACCGGAGCGGTACGTGCGGCCGGCCTCGCAGCGGAGCCGTCGCGCGACACGGTGATGAAAACCTTTTGCGAGATCTATGCGGGCACCGCGAGGGTAGAGGAGATGTACGGCATCCCGCCTGCCCTGCCGGAGCCGCAAGAAGGCCTCTGGCAGCGGGAGCGCCGTCTCGTGGAAGCGGCAGAGGTCCTGCTGCTGCGCACGCGCAAGGCGATCTACACCGGGCGTACCCTGGGGGAGCTGCGAGTGGTCGCGGAGCGCTTCGGTTTCGGCGTCCACTTTCCGGAGAATTTCTGTCTGACCGGGGACGGACCGTATCGGAAGCCCGACGGTCGGGGGCTTCAGTATCTCGCGCAGGCGGCAGACGCGAGTCACATTCTCATGGTCGGCGATAACGTCGACGATTACCTTGCGGTCGAAGGTGCGCGAACGATCGACAAGACGCGCCGCTATGACTTCTGCGGCATCCTGGGTGGCGCACTCGGCGACCGGGCTGAGGATGTCTTTACCGAGATGGGTGTCGAGGCGATCGCTCCATCGACGTCAGAATTGCTCAAATGGCTGCGCGGCGCCTAAAGCAGGAGAGGTTGGAGACACGCCTGCCCGCAGGGGTCCAGGCGGCTTGGCGCATGCTGTCCCAGGAGGGCGACACCTATCTAGTCGGCGGCGCCGTGCGCGACCTGCTGCTCGGCCGCACGCCGCGCGACTACGACCTGGCCACCTCCGTGCCGCCGCAGCGTGCGCGCGCGATCCTCGGCTGGCGGGAGGGTGCCCTCGACGCATTCGGCGTGCTGCACGGGCCCGAGCAAAGTCTCGAGGTGGTCTCGCTCCGCAGCGAAGGCCCGTACAGGGACAGGCGCCATCCGGATGTCGTGCGCTTTGGCGCATCGCTCGACGAGGACCTTTTGCGGCGCGACTTCACGGCGAACGCCCTCGCGCTGGACAGATCGGGACGCCTCCACGACCCCAGCGGAGGTCTCGGTGATCTGCGCCATGGCCTCCTGCGCACGGTTGGTCCCGCGGCGGAGCGCCTCGAGGAAGACCTCCTGCGCATCCTGCGCGCCTATCGCCTGGCGGCGGAACTCGGCTGGCGCCTGGACCCCGCGCTGCGGCAGACGACGAGGCAGCTGGCGCACGAGTTGCGCGCCGTGTCGCCCGAGCGGATCGGGGAAGAGATCTGGCGCCTCTTGCGGGCGCCCGGCGGATATGTGCCCCTCCGCTGGGCCGACGAGGATGGCGTGCTGAGAACGGTGCTGCCTTCGCTGCACCCGACGCGGCCCATCGCAGGCCCCCTGCCGCGGCTCGTGGGCTGGACGCGCGGTGACGTGAATGCCGCTGTTTCCGTGTGGCGACAGTTCGCATGGCCGCGCGGCGAACAGCGCCTGGCGGAAGCAGCGCTGCGGCTGCGCGAGGCGGTGTCGGCCACGGGGGACCGCGCTCTCTGGCGCGAGGCGCTAGCGCGTGCCGGCTCGTCGGCCGCGGACATTCTTGTGCTCGCGGGAGGCAGTCGACGCCTCGCGGCGTTTGCACGCGTCTACGGCCGCGAGGGCGTTCTCGACCGCACGCGCCTCCTGCTGCGCGGCGCGGCGCTCGCATCGGCAGAAGGCCTGACGGGAGCGGAGATCGGCGCGCGCGAGCGGCAGCTGCTGCTAGAGATCTGGCGCGATCCTGCCCGCATCAAGCACGTGAGCCGCTAGCCGGAGCCCCATGCTGAGCCAGGGGGAAGCGTGCCAGCAGCACAGGTCGGCCGTTGCTCGGCGTCGTCGGCGCCTCGCGTTCTACGGGAGGTTTCGTGGCCTTTTCGAGCCAGGGTGGGTCGACGCGCTTCGGCGGATAGAGGCCAAGCGCCTCATAGGTCGAGCGGTGCACGACTCCATCCACCCTGAGACCATGACTGCGTTGGAACTCCTCGACCGCCCGCGTGAGTTCAGGCGTGTAGACGCCGGAGATCGGGCCGGCGTAGTCTCCCGACGCCTTGAGCGCCCGCTGCACGTCACTTACCTCGCTGCCGCGGGAGCCTTCGACGATTGCGCGGCGCGGCGGTATTCCGACGATGTCCACCGGGGTGCCTTCCTCTACCCAGCCGTAGACCTGCTCGACA
>JAJYNV010000131.1 GCA_021786135.1 Bacillota bacterium | reverse complement strand
CAGCTGTTGTGGCGGCGCGGGGCGGTGTTCGGCCGACCAGGTAGAGGCTCGAGGCGACAAGAACCAGGCCCAGAGCGACGGCGAGCCGCCGTACGGCGGTGCCTCCGCCGGAAAAGAACCCCATGGCGCATCCCTCCGGCTGATGCCTATGGCGCCTGGGTGCGCTCCTAGAAGATCGACCTGTGCCCCGGGTCGTCCGGGTCGAGCCATGGCAGTGTCCTGAACTCCTCCACCGCCGAAGGGGTCGGGTGGGTCAGGTAGTCGAGGCGCATCTCGGCACTGCGGATGCGCAGGATCGCCTCGTCGATCAGACGGGGATCGTCCGTGGCGTTGAACAGGCGATAAGCGTTGGCGAGTTCGCTCTGTGCGCGCTCCAGCTCATCATCCCTGGACATCAATCTCCCTCCCTTGCCGGCCGCTGGATGCAGGCCGGAGCGTTTGTCGGGTCCTCTGGGCGTTCGAGCTGCATGGCTTGTCGGTAGATGTGTATGCGCGCTGTGATGGTAAGCACGCCATGGCTTGCCCTACGTCAGCCTGTCAACGCGTGCTATAGTTTGTATTGCTTCTATGGACAAGGAGGCTGCCGTCATGCGGTTTCAAGTGCGCCGCATCGCGGCCGCCGCACTGGCCCTGCTCGCGACCCTTGCCGTCCTATTCGGCATGCAGCGCTGGCTTTTTCAAACCCAGACGTCCGTGCCTTTGAAGGCCCAGATCGAACGTGTGCCGGGGGTTCGCAGCGTGACCCTTGACTTCTCGAAGTCGCCTGGTGTCGTGAAGGTCAAGCTCGGCCGAGTGGGCGATATCGAGACGACCTATAGCAACCTGACCGCGCACGTACAGGCAATGGCGCCTGGAGCGGAGGTCAAGGTCAGCGGCACCCCTGATCGCCAGATCACGGCGGCGGCTCAGGATGTTAGCTTTTCCATTGCCCAGGGCCTTGCCACAGGCCAATTCGTGGCAATGCGCGCTCAGGTTCTCGACCAGGCGAAGCGGGACCATGTGGATGCAAGCATCTATATCGACCAGCAGAATGTCTACCTTGCGCTCTATGACAAGGCGCACGCCGCCTATTTCATCTACCCCCGGGAGGCGAAGTAGCCATGTGGAAGTGGGTGGTCGGTGGCGTAGCCGTCGGCGCAATGATTTTCCTGCTGGCGATCGGCGTCGATGTATTTCCGGTCATCCTTGTACTGGGCTTGGTGGCTTTGCTCTTCAACGTGCCGGCGCTCAAGGGCATGACGAGAAACTTCGCCCAACCCGTGCGCGCATCCGCGGGGGGAGCGATCAGCTTCCAGGACATCGGCGGGCAGGCGTCGGCCAAGCAGGAACTCGTCGAGGCGCTCGACTTCCTGCAGGATCCCGAAGCCGTGCAGGAGCTGGGCATCCGGCCGCTCAAGGGCATTCTCCTGACGGGGCCGCCAGGCACGGGCAAGACGCTCCTGGCGCGTGCCGCCGCGCAGTATACGGGCTCCGCCTTCCTTGCCGCAGCCGGCTCGGAGTTCATCGAGATGTACGCTGGTGTCGGCGCCCAGCGCGTGCGCGACCTCTTCAGCCGTGCACGTCAGCTGGCACGCGAACAGTCACGCCAGGCGGCCATCATCTTCATCGACGAGATCGAGGTGCTTGGAGGAAAGCGTGGGCAGAATCAGGGCCATCTCGAGTACGATCAGACGATTAATCAGCTACTCGTCGAAATGGACGGCTTGCGCAGCTCGAAGGACGACGTGCAAGTCCTGGTGATGGCGGCGACCAACCGCGCCGATCTGCTGGACGAAGCCCTGACGCGCCCAGGCCGCTTTGACCGCATCGTGCGCGTCGAGCTCCCCGACCGCTCGGCGCGGCGCGAGATCCTGGAACTGCACACGCGCCAGAAGCCCCTCGCCGAGGACGTAGACCTCGACCGCGTGGCGCGCGAGACGTTCGGCTTCTCAGGTGCGCACCTCGAATCGCTGGCCAACGAGGCCGCGATCATCGCCATGCGCCACGGCCTGCGCAAGGTCCACCAGGAACACTTTGTCGAGGCGGTCGACAAGGTGATGCTGGGCGAGAAACTGGACCGCCGTCCTTCGCCTGAGGAGATGGAGCGCGTCGCGCTGCACGAGTCTGGCCATGCGCTTGTCGCCGAGGTGCTGCGGCCGGGTTCCGTGGCATCGATCACGATCACCTCGCGCGGAGGGGCGCTCGGTTACGTGCGCCAGGCGCCACAGGACGACCGTTACCTGCACACGCGCAAGGAGATCGAGGACGACATCGCCGTGGCCCTCGCGGGCATGGTGTCGGAGGAACTCACCTTGGGTGGACGTTCCACAGGTGCCTTGCAGGACTTTCAGCAGGCCTTCGAGCGCGGACGCCTGCTCATCTTCTCCGGCATGTCGCCGCTCGGCGTGGTGAGTGAGGACACCCTGCCCGAGTCCGAACTGCACACCGCGCTCACGCAGGTGGTGCAAGAGGTCGAGACGAAGGTTCGGGAGCTTCTCGAAGTCCATGTGGAAGATCTGCGCGTTGCTGCCTCGCGGCTGTCCGAGTCCGAGCGGCTGACCGGTGCCGAACTGAGGCGGATATGCGGCCTTCGGGACCTCGAGCAGCCATTGGCTGAGGAGTTGGCGGCTACCTAGGAGGCAACGCGATGCGCGGCGAGATCCTTTCGGTCGGAACGGAGCTGCTCTTGGGCCAGATCTTGAACACGAACGCCCGCGAACTTGCAGTGCGACTCGCGGAAGCGGGCGTGTTCGTCTATTATCAGGTTACGGTGGGTGACAATCGGCAACGGCTCCTCGCGGCGTACCGCGAGGCGCTTGACCGTTCCGATGTCGTAGTCGTCACGGGCGGACTCGGCCCAACCTACGACGACCTGACCAAGGAGACACTCGCCGAGGCGCTCGGCGTTCCGATGGTGCTTGAGGAGCGCGCCATGGCGGGGCTGCGGGCCTGGTTCGCGTCGCGCGGGCTGACGATGACAGCGATCCAGGAAAAGCAGGCCCTCTGCCCGGTTGGCGCCGAGCTGTTGTCGAATCCGGTCGGATCCGCGCCTGGAGTGCTCTGGCACAAGGACGGCAAACTGGTCGCATTGCTACCGGGGCCACCGCACGAAATGCGCACGATCTTCGAGGCGTCCGTCTTCCCGCGCATCAGGTCGATGAGCGGAGAGCACCTGCAGAGCCGCGTGCTTCATCTGGCAGGCATCGGCGAGGCATCGGTGCAGGAGCGTCTAGCAGACCTGATGGCAGGGGAAAATCCAACCATCGCCCCCTATGCCAAGCTCGCCGAGGTAGAACTTCGCCTGACGGCCTGCGCGCCATCCGACGCAGAGGCTACCGACATGCTGACACCGTTGGCTCTCGAGGTGCGCAGCCGGCTGGGCTGGCATGTGTACGGCGAGGGCGATGAGCGGCTGGAGGATGCGGTGGGCGAGGAACTTCTCCACCAGGGTCTCAACATCGCCACCGTCGAGTCCGTCACGGGAGGACTTGTCGCGTCCCGCCTGATCGGACACCCGGGTGCGAGTCGGTATGTGGCCGGTGGGCTTGTGGCGTACAGCCTGGAGCAGAAGCGAAGCAGGCTCGGGCTCAGCGCCGACACCGTCGGCGACGGCGTCTCCGCGGATCTTGCCCTTGAGCTTGCGAGAGGGGCGACGCGGCAGTTCAACGCGGATGTCGGCATCGGCACGTGCGGCTTTGCCGGACCGACCGGCAGGCAGGTGGGACTGGTCTATGTGGCGGTCGCCGGGCGTCGCGGCGACCGCGTACGGGAATTGAAACTTGGTGCGACGCGCGAGGAGATCCGGCAGAGAGCGGCCCAGTGGGCGCTCACGCTGCTTTGGCAACAGATGCGGGAGGAGGCTTGAGCTTGTCGGAAGACGGGAAGGTAGGTCTGCCCAAGCCGGTGGTGCTGGGCGAGGTCAACATGGAGAACAAGTTCGCGGCACTCGGTATTTCGCCGCGGGTGCTCAAGGCGATCGAGGAGATGGGCTTCGAGGAGCCGTCGCCGATCCAGGAGCGCACGATTCCGGCGGCGCTGCAGGGACGGGACGTCATCGGGCGTGCGCAGACAGGAACGGGCAAGACCGCGGCGTTCGGCATTCCCATCGTGGAGAAGCTGGACCGCACAGCCGGTACCCAGGCGCTGGTCATTACGCCGACGCGCGAGCTCGCTTTGCAGGTCTCGGAGGAGATTGCCCGCATCGGCCGCTTCCGAGGAGTGAAGACGCTGCCGGTATACGGCGGCCAGCCCTACGAGCGCCAGATCCGTGCGCTGCGCATGGGCGTGCCGATCGTGATCGGCACGCCGGGCCGGCTGCTCGACCACCTCGGCCGCGGCACGCTTGACCTTGCGCATCTCAAGGTGCTGGTCCTGGACGAAGCCGACGAGATGCTCGACATGGGGTTCATCGACGACATCGAGAAGATCATGGCGAGCGCCCCCGCCGAGCGGCAGACTATGCTGTTCTCGGCCACGTTCCCACCGGAGATCGATCGACTGTCGCGCCGCTACCTGCAGGATCCCTTGCGGATCGCCATCGCTCCCGAGCAGGTCACGGTGCCGCAGACGGAGCAGGCATTCTACGAGGTGCGCGGCCATGACCGCATCGAGGCGCTGAGCCGCATCCTCGACATCGAGAGCGTCGAGCGCGGCATCATCTTCTGCCGCACCAAGAAGGAAGTCGACGAACTGAGCGAGGCCCTGCGTGCGAGAGGCTACCTGGCGGCCGGCATCCACGGCGATCTGACCCAGCGCGACCGGGAGCGCGTCCTGTCGCGATTCCGGCAGGCCGACGTCGAGCTTCTGGTCGCGACCGACGTAGCTGCCCGCGGCCTCGACATCGAGAACGTCAGCCACGTCATCAACTACGAGATCCCCCAGGATTCCGAGGCCTACGTGCATCGCATCGGACGCACGGGCCGGGCAGGTCGCAGCGGCGTCGCGATCACGCTGATCGAACCGAAGGAGTTCCGCCAGCTGCGCGACCTCGAGCGCGGCATCGGCATGCGCATCCAGCGCCGTGAGCTGCCGTCGCTCGAGGATCTTTGGGACAAGCGGCGCGAGCGCATCAAGGAAGAGCTTAGGACGGTGCTGCGCTCCGGCCGACGCCTCGTCGAACTGCGCGAGGTTGTGAAGGAACTGCTGGAGGACGAAGGCGAGGTCGACTCGCTCGATGTGGCTGCCGCAGCCCTGCACCTGCATGTGGCCGGAGCCCAGGCGCCGGAGGAGGACTTCGGCGACACCGGCGCCGAGCCCGGCATGGTTCGCCTCTTCGTCAACGTCGGCCGCGCGCAGGGCATCTTGCCCGCCGACATCGTGCGTGCGGTGGCGAACCTCTCGGGCATTGCCGGCAATGTGATCGGCTTGATCGACATCTACGACCGCTTCACCTTCGTCGAAGTGCCGAAGGCGGAGGCGAGCCGCGTCATGCAGGCCCTCCAGAGCGGGCAGATCAAGGGACGCAGCGTCAACGTGGAGCCGGCGAGGCGCCGCAACTAGCACGAAACGTCCGAAGGCGGGGCTTAGCCCCGCCTTCGCCGTAGTGGGAGGAAGGCCGCCATGCCCAGACTCTTTGTCGCATTGGGCGACATTCCGATCGATGACGAACTCTCGCGCGTCATCGGCGACCTGCTGGGGGGTATCCCTGGTGGGCGGCCGACGGCGGCCGACGCGCGGCACGTGACGCTCGCCTTCATCGGCGACCAGGACGCGTCGAAGCTGCATCGGATCGAAGCGGCCTGTGCGGCGGCCGCGGTCCAGGGGCAGGCTGAAAACTACATTCTGGACCGCCTGGGCGGCTTTCCGAGCTCAAAGGCCCGCATCATCGCCTTGACCGGCCTCACGCCGCCAGGGCTGGGCCGTCTCGCCCTCGACCTGGGGGATCGTCTGCGGGCCGTGGGCTGCGACGTCGAGCGGAGGCCACTGCGCGTGCATGTCACGGTTGCCCGGCTGCGCGAAGTCTGCGCGATTCCCGCGCAAGTCATTGCGCCGCTGCGTGTAAGGGCAGAGGAAATTCGCCTGTACGAAAGCGAACTTCTACCTGCCGGAGCACGTTATCATCTCGTTTCCGCATTTCCGCTTCCCGTGAGGGAAGAACCTTCGGCATAGCTTCTCAGCGCATCGGAAGGTGGGATCGGGTTGGACCGCGAGCGGGCGCTGGACATCGCCCTGGCCCAGATCGAGAAGCAGTTCGGCAAAGGTTCCATCATGAAGCTTGGCGAGGCCTCGGCGGGAATGAACATAGACGTCATCCCCACGGGTGCCATAGCCCTTGATGCAGCACTCGGCGTCGGTGGGGTCCCGCGCGGGCGTATCGTGGAGATCTTCGGCCCCGAGTCGTCAGGCAAGACCACCGTGGCTCTGCACATCGTTGCCGAGGCCCAGAAGCTCGGCGGCATCGCAGCCTTCATCGACGCGGAGCACGCCCTGGACCCCGCGTACGCGCACAATCTCGGCGTCAACATCGACGACCTCCTCATCTCTCAGCCGGATACGGGCGAGCAGGCGCTCGAGATCGCGGAGGCGCTCGTGCGGTCGGGAGCCATCGACATCATCGTGATCGACTCCGTCGCCGCACTGGTGCCGAAAGCCGAGATCGAAGGAGAGATGGGCGACTCGCATGTCGGCCTCCAGGCCCGGCTGATGTCGCAGGCCCTGCGCAAGCTCACGGGCGCCATCGCGAAGAGCCGCTCCACGGCCGTCTTCATCAACCAGATGAGGGAAAAGGTCGGGGTCATGTTCGGTAGCCCTGAAACAACTCCGGGTGGCCGTGCGCTCAAGTTCTACGCCTCCGTGCGCCTCGACGTGCGCCGCATCGAATCCTTGAAGCAGGGGACGGAAGTCGTTGGGAACCGGACACGCGTCCGCGTCGTGAAGAACAAGGTGGCGCCGCCGTTCAAGCAGGCGGAATTCGACATCATCTATGGCGTGGGCATTTCGAAGGAAGGCAGCCTCGTCGATCTCGGCACCGAGATGGACATCATTCAGAAGAGCGGTGCGTGGTACTCCTACGCCGGAGAACGGCTCGGACAGGGCCGCGAGAACGTTCGCGACCATCTGAAGCACCATCCCGAGCTGGCCAGCGAGATCGAGGGCCGCATCCGCGAGGCGCTCAAGTCTGCCAAGCTGCCCGCGGGCGGCGCACAGGACGGTGCGGAAGGGGAGTAGCGGCGCCTCGGACGCTTGGGAGGCGCTGCTGCAACTGCTCGACCGCAAGGCGCTCACCATGGCCGAGGCTGAGGAGGCCCTGGTGGAGCGGGGCTTTGGCCGCACGAAGGCCAGGACATCGGTCGCGAAGGCGCGACGCCTTGGGATGCTCGACGATCGACGCATCGCCGACGACATTGCCGAAGGTGGCGGGTGGAAGGCGCCGCAAGGCGTGCTGCGCGTGCGCCACGAACTCGAGCGGCGGGGAGTCCCTGAGCGGGTGGCCGACGAGGCCCTCGGCTCCGTGGACGACCTTGAACGCTGCAGAGCGGCTCTTGCCGCCTACCTCGAGCGGCACGGCGCGCCCGCGGACCTGCGCGCTGTCGCTCGAATCGTGTCGCATCTCGCCCGCAGGGGATTCACGGAGGACTCTGTGCGACAGAGTCTGACCGACCGGGGCATCGAGCCCGGGTGGCATGACGCTTGACGGTGCCGCAGTGCTCTGTAAGAATCGCATTAGAGCGCGGTTTCCAGTGCTGGGCACGTCCCGGCTTCTTTCAAGTGGACAGACGGAAACAGAGAATCGGGTCGCGTGTGCGCGGTCCGAGCGGGGGTGGACCACACGAGCGCCTGGGAGATCATCCTCCTGGTCGTGCTGGTCGCCGTCGTTGCAGGTGTAGTCGGCTATTTCGTGCGACGCGGATACGCGGAAGGCGGGTTCCGGGCTGCGGAGGACGCAGCCCGGCGCATCCGTGAAGAGGCGCAGCGCAATGCAGAGGCGCACCTGCGCGAGGCGATCCTGCAGGCCAAGGAGGAGGCGCACCGGCTTCGCAGCGAAGCCGAGCGCGACATTCAGCAGCAGAGGCAAGAGGTTCAGGAGATCGAGCGAAGGCTCATGCAGCGCGAGGAGGCCCTCGATCGGCGCAGCGAGCAGCAGGATCGGCGTCAGGACGGCCTGGAGGCGGACGAGCGTCAGTTGGAGCGCAACCGTCAGCAGGTCGAGGAGATCCGCGTCCGCGCGCTAGGCGAACTTGAGCGCATGGCCAACCTGACGGCCGATGAGGCAAGGAAGCTCGTCCTGGCGCAGGTGGAACAGGAGATGAGCCGCGAGATCGCGGTGAGGATCCGGGAGACCGAACAGCGTGCCAAGGAAGAGGCGGAGAAGCGCGCCCGCAATATCATCGCGCTCGCGGTGCAGCGTTACGCCGCAGATCACGTGGCGGAGTCCACCGTTTCGGTGGTCGAGCTGCCATCGGATGACATGAAGGGACGCATCATCGGCCGCGAGGGTCGGAACATCCGCGCTCTCGAGAACGCCACCGGCGTCGACCTCATCGTCGATGACACGCCGGAGGCCGTGCTGATCTCCGGCTTCGACCCGATCCGGCGTGAGATCGCCCGCATCGCCCTCGAGCGTCTGGTACAGGATGGCCGCATCCACCCTGCGCGCATCGAGGAGGTCGTCGAGA
>JAJYNV010000163.1 GCA_021786135.1 Bacillota bacterium | reverse complement strand
CGAGCGAGGCGGCCGCGGAGGCCGCCGACCTCGTCTACCACCTCTTCCTGGCGCTCCAGGCGACAGGTGTACCACTCTCGGACCTCTCGGACGTGCTCGCCCGGCGGCGCGGCGCGCCGCCCAGCTTGCGCGCGGATGCCCAGTATTGATGCTCCGCTGAGGCCCGCCAGAAAGCGCGATACGACGCGGCATTGGACCGTGGCTGATGGTGCACGCACTGCTCCAGAGGGCTGGGATGCGCTGCATATCCTGACGGATGCGCGGCAGAGTCACCGGGCCACTGCCTCACACCGCCGGGCCCTCATCCATATCGGCGGGCTTTCGCACTTTGATGATCGGCGGCTTTTCCAGTTCATCGTCAGGGACCATGACCATTCGAACGCCCCACCCCTCCCAGGTGAGCAACATCTTGCCGAAATCCTCCCAGGTGAACTCGCGTCCGTCGATCTCCACCGCCGGTTCCGACTCCCACTCTCCGTCCTCTTGCCTCGAAGTGACGACGAACCGCAGTACTTGCCCTCGCGGCACCCAGTATTGACCCGGTTCGAAGAACTCGAGCTGAGGTTGCCCTGGGGGAACCTCTTCAGCGACGTGGATGTAGGAGTCGGCCAGTTCCTGCTGAGCTCTGATCACCGCGTTGTGGGCGATCAAGATGTCCTCATCCGACATATCGGCGATGCGGGGACCGATCGTCAGGTGCACCTGTGGTCCCCCAGGCTCGACGTACGTGATTCTAGCCGCCTCACCATGTCGGGCGATCCGCACTTGATCCATCCGCGCCACATAGGGGTTTCTTGGTCGCATGGGTCCCTCCCTGGCCGCACTTCTTTGCTCGCATAATTCACCCCTGCCGGACAAGTGCCCTTCCGTGCTTCTGTCACTACGCCGGTCAACCGTACCCCATTCCTTCGCTTGGCATGGAAAGGGTGCACATGTGGTAGTGCGCACGCGGCTGCGCCCGCCCGTCCTTGGTGAACAAGGGGCTCGAGCGCCTGTCCGCCGATGTCGATCCAGAGAACCTGCACCCCTCTCTGAACTCGGTGCTGGCTCCGGTGAACGATCGGGGTCTCTTTGGCCCGCCGTCTCCCCCTTTACTCGTAATCCAGATACTCCCATAGCGCGTATCAGATCGTGCTAGACGTTGAATGCGCAACCGGCCCCACGCGTTCTCGGACACGTAATCCGTCACGCGATCAGAAACGAGCCTTGACGGTTGCGCCCAAAATGGGAGCACGGTAGACTGGGTTCATGAGGGTGATCGCTCGGAGCACTCTGCTCTCGTTCGTGGAGTCGCTCAATGGCCACAAAGATCAGGGCGCCATGAAGGCCGCCCTTGATGCTTGGTTCCATGAAGTCCGCAAGGCCCGCTGGACTAACTCATCCGACGTTCGCCGAAAATATGCTACTGCCAGCGTGGTCACGTCCGACCGCATCGTGTTCAACATCAAGGGCAACGCCTATCGCTTAGTGGTGGCCGTCGACTTTGAACTCGCTATCGTTTGGATAAAGTGGATCGGAACTCACCAGGACTACGATCGCATCAACATCAAGGAGGTCGAACATGAGTAACGAGGTGAGGCCGATTAGGACGCAGGCAGACTACGAGGAATCTCTCGCGGAGGTTGGGCGACTTTGGGGCTCGAAAACTGGCACGCCTGATGGAGATCGTCTGGATGTGCTCGTCACACTCATTGATCAGTATGAGACTGAGCACTTTCCAATCGACATTCCGGACCCTATCGATGCAATCGAATTCAGAATGCAGCAGCAGGGGCTTACACGAAAGGACCTTGAGTCTCTGATTGGAACTCGCAGTCGCGTTGCGGAGGTTCTGAATCGGCGCCGTAGTTTATCCGTGCGGATGATCCGAAGCCTTCATGATGGCCTAGGGATTCCGGCCGAGATCCTGATCCGTCCATCCCTGCCTGCCGCAAAGATCAACTCGTCTAACCGTGGCCAAAAACGCGGTACCCGTCCACGCCACTCCCCAAGACGCGCCGACCACGCCTAGGCGTAAGAGGCGCCCGCAGCATCGATTCAAGCCAGGCGCTGGTTTCTCACGTCAAGCCGCACTGTCTCTTCGGTCTGAGGTGCTAAGTTCGGTGGCAAGCGCCCCGTCGTGACCTTCGAGTAGACAGACGTCAGATACCGGAAGCCCGACAGCGAAGGGTTTTAAGCTGCATTTCTGCTGCGGCTTTCGGCTTTCGACCCCTTGAACAGCCCTCAAGAGATCCTAGTCTGCGGCAGCCAGACCTTTCGCTGCGGAAATGCACTAGACTTGCTTCGGCTGCTGACCGCTTGGGAGGGATAGTGACGGGCAAAGACGCGTGGTTGGATACGTCTGTGGTACGCGAATACGTGCTGCAACAACGTTCCCGTCCGGACCACCTTGAGCGCCCAGCAATTGAATCACTGGCGCCGAACGTGAAGGGGAAACGAGTTCTCGATCTAGGAGCAGGCCCAGGGGATTGGGCCGCAAGGTTAGTGGCTTCCGGCGCCACATCAGTGACTGCCGTCGATAAGTCGCCTGTCATGCGCTCGTTCTCCGAATCCCACCCGCAGATACGATGGTTAGAAGCTGACATTGAGACAGTGGACCTTAATCCCCAACTGTTTGACTTGGTCCTCAGCGTGCGGACCTTTCACTATATAGAGCACTACGCGAATCTAGTCTCCAGAATATACAACTGGATTGCACCTGGAGGTACCCTTGTTTTCTCGGTCGAACACCCTCTCAAGTATGCTAACTCTCAGGGAGAGTGGATTGTTGACGGCACCGGCAATGCTGCTTGGCCGGTTGACAGCTACCTGCTTCCGGGCCCCCGAGTGGACGAAGGCAATGGAGTAACTCTGGTGAAGTGGCATCGGCCCGTGTCGCATTACATAAACGAGTTGATCCAAGCGGGGTTTGTGATCCGGGCTGTCCTGGAGCCGGATTACACAGAACTTGGGTGGCATGAACAGCAGGCGGCCGCCGAACGCAACCGTCGTCGTCCAAACCTTCTCATTATCCGAGCAGACAAGAGCACCGAAATGGGTAACCAAGAAGACGCGTCCTCAGCGAACAACGGGCTCAAGCGCCTGTTGTCCGACGTCACCCCAGAGAACCTACACCCCGACGTCAAGTGGGATTAGCCGGCCCGACGCGAGGAATGGTGCCTTCCCCCCCTTGGCCCGCCGTCTACCCCTTGACTTGTAATCAAGAGATGGCCTTGGGCGCCGGCAAGGAGGTCGTAGACTACTCTACGACAAGCCACGTGCGTGCTATGGAAGAGATCAAGTCATAGCCGCTTTCGGCTACGTCGTGCCGCCGCTGCCGAATTGCTCGTACGTTCCATGCTCACCTGTCGATGGAACCCGCGACACGTGTCCTGCGCCGTCTACGAACGGCACGAAGGATGATCGACGAGTCGGCTCGAACCACGCCAGTGAACTCGTCCGCCCTGGCAGCCCGTGTCTCACTCTCTCACCACCTTCTACCCCCTCGCGGAGGGCTTTGTCGGGCGTGATCGCCTGGCGGCGGCCCTGGCCCCGGAGGCGGCGCGCGAGCGCCTGGTGATCGCTGCGAGCACCGGCAGTCCGCTGCGGGTCCGCCGCAAGGTCGGTCGCAACGATCCCTGCCTCTGCGGAAGCGGAAATAAGCACAAGAAGTGCTGTGCGCGCAGCGCCTGATCCGCGTGAGCATTTTCGCGAGATCTTCCGTTGCATGTCCCTCCACTGCGCGAAGCCTTTCGCGAGTCGGCCGATGGTGTTACCTCACCTTCGCCTCAACCATCGGGACTCTGTGACGCCGGTTCGCACGCACGCGCCGCCCGCCCCCCATTGGAACGTACCAAGCCAGAATGCCGGAGGTAGAAGAGTTGCTGATCGTGCTGCACGGGGCCGTGGTGGACGAGGGCCTTAGTGTGTGGGGCGAGGTCGGGCACCTTGGCAAACGAACGGCCTCGCGACGTGCCCTGCCGCGCACAGGCGCAGATCGCGCAGCCCTATCAGATGCACTTAGGCTGATCCTGCCGCCCGGCGCGTCCTGGCAGGAAGGCTCCGCGATCGCTTGGCTGCCCAGTCAGGGCGGCCGTCCGCTTCTGTCGTCTCCGATCCTCGGGACCCTGGCGGAGGCGGCGGACGCCGAGCTCACCCCGTTCGAGGTGGCCTGTCTGAACCTTTCCCCGTCGTCCGCGCTCGCGCTGCTGCGCCGCTGCTCCGATGACGGCAGGCCGCTTGCGCCTGGCCTGTTCCCTGCGCAAGACCTTCACTTCCTCGCAGAGGTAGCCCAGCTTGCGCTGAGCCTCGTGGCGCGGCACGCGGTGCTCCCCGCCATTCGCAAGACGCCAGAAGGTTCGCGCGGCATCTGGCGGCCGCACCTCGGTCCGCGGGACACGTCCGCCCTGGGTGGCCTCCAGTTGGCGATGCCGCCTGCCTGCCGGGCGCTCGGCAAGAGTGCCGAAGATCCACCCTCGGCATCGGCACGGGATCTGACCCAGGGGCTGCTCTCATCCTTCGTCGACTGCCTGATGCGCCCGGAGGATGTGCCGTCGGCCCGGCACAGTGCCAACCCCCACGATCTTTGGGTGGAGAGCCTCGTGCAGCCGCAGACGAGGAACGTCCCTGCGGCTGCGATGAGCGCAATCGCCGACGACATCGACGCATGGTCGGGGCCCCTGAGGCGAAGCGAGAGCGCCCATTCCCGGCTTTGCCTCCGCCTCGAGGACCCCCTCGAAAACGGGGATCCGTGGCGGGTGCACTACCTGCTGCAGGCGCTTGACGATCCGAGTCTGATCCTTCCAGCAGAGGATGTCTGGTCTGAGAGGACCGGTCCCACCGCCTACCTCACGCCCCAGGATCTCCTGTCGGAACTCGGCGCCGCAGCGCGCCTCTCGCCGGAGATCGCCGCAAGTCTTGCCGAGGCCCGCCCGACCGGCTATGACCTCGACACCACGGGCGCGTACCTGTTCTTGAACGAGACCGTGTGGGCGCTCGAGCAGGCAGGCATGGGTCTGCAGCTCCCTGCCTTCTGGAACGGAGAGAACAGCCGCCATCTCACCGCCCGAGCCACGGCCAAGGCGGTCTCAGCTGGCGGAGGACGCCTTGGCCTCGACTCGGTCGTCGACTTCGACTGGCAGGTTGCGCTAGGCGATGAGACGCTCTCCCTGCAGGAACTCGAGGAGCTCGCTCAGGCCAAGGTGCCCCTCGTCCGGCTGCGCGGCCAGTGGGTCGAGGTGTCGGCGGATCAGGTGCGGGCGGGGCTCGCGCTCCTGCGCGGCGAGGCCGAGGGCAGGTCCAGCCTGCGCGACGCTGTGCGCATGGCCATCGGTGGGGAGGATCCGGGCAGAGGGCTCGAGATATCCGAGGTGCGTGGCCAGGGAGAGGTCGGCGGCCTGCTCTCGCGGCTGCTGAAGGGGACTGCGCCTGATGCGGCTGGTGACCTCGAGGCGCCCCCAGGACTCCGCGCCGTCCTCAGGCCGTACCAGAGGCGAGGCTACACGTGGTTGAACTTTCTCGGCGAGCTCGGAGTCGGTGCGTGCCTTGCGGACGACATGGGACTCGGCAAGACGCTGCAGACCCTCGCCATGATCCAGCGGGACCGCGACCAGGGAGGCACGGGTCCGTACCTCCTCGTGTGTCCCACCTCGGTGCTGAGCCAGTGGCGCAGCGAGGCCGGCCGCTTCACGCCGGACCTGCCGGTGCACCTGCACCACGGCCAGCAGCGCCTGCGGCAAGAGGAGTTCCTCGAGGCGGCAGACAGCCACGCGCTCGTTCTGACAAGCTACAGCCTGCTGCACCGGGATGTCGATCTCCTTCAGACTGTGCGCTGGCGCGGAGTTGTCCTCGACGAGGCCCAAAACATCAAGAACTCCTCAACCCAAGGCGCGAGGGCGGCGCGCGCCCTCCGCGCCGATCGCCGCATCGCGCTCACCGGGACCCCCGTGGAGAACAACGTCCTCGACCTCTGGTCCATCATGGAGTTCCTCAACCCTGGGCTCCTCGGGACGCGGCAGGGATTCATGCGGCGCTTCTTCGTCCCCATCCAGTCCGAGGGCAGCGCGCAGGCCAGGCAGCGTCTGCGACGCGCCACGGGCCCGTTCCTGCTGCGACGCCTGAAGAGCGATCCCGCCGTCGCCCCGGACCTGCCCGACAAGATCGAGACGAAGGTGCACTGCCCCCTCACGCGCGAACAGGCCACCCTGTACCAGGCGGTGCTGCGAGATTTCGAGGCCAGCCTCCAGGAGGCCGAGGGCATGTCCCGGCGCGGCATGATCCTCGCCGCGCTGACGAAACTGAAGCAGGTCTGCAACCACCCGGCGCAGTTCCTCGCGGACGGCTCGGCGCTTCCCGGACGCTCCGGCAAGCTGGCGCGGCTGGCCGAGATGCTCGAGGAGGTGACTGCGGAGGGCGACCGCGCGCTTGTCTTCACCCAGTTCCGCGAGATGGGAGCGCTCCTGCAGCGCTACCTGCAGGAGTCGCTGGGCAAGGAGGTGCTCTTCCTGCACGGACAGGTGCCACGCGAGCAGCGGGAGCGCCTGGTCGCCCGCTTCCAGGCCGAGGGCGACGGTCCGGCCGTGTTCATCCTCTCGCTGAAGGCCGGAGGCACTGGTCTCAACCTCACCCGGGCGCGGCACGTGTTCCACTTCGATCGCTGGTGGAACCCCGCCGTCGAGGACCAGGCGACAGACCGGGCGTATCGCATCGGGCAGGCCCGGCAGGTACAGGTGCACAAGTTCGTCTGCCTCGGCACGGTCGAGGAGCGCATCGACGCATTGATGGAGTCGAAGCGCGAACTCGCGGGCTCGCTCGTCGGCACGGGAGAGGCCTGGCTGACAGAGCTCGGCACCGACGAGCTGCGCAGCCTCTTCCGACTTGACCCCGACGCATTGGAGGACTGACGCCATGCCTCGCTGGGATCGCGACTACTTCCCTCCCTCGACGCCACGACCGGTGGACGGCGGTGTGCGGCCGCACTCCGGCAGACAGTTCGGCGCGAACTGGTGGGCAAGGCGATGGATCGGCGCGCTCGAGGGGCTCGGTCTGGGCAGCCGCCTGCAGCGCGGCCGGTCCTACGCGCGCAGGGGGCAGGTGGTCTCGATCGAGATCGCTCCGGGGAAGGTGCAGGCCAAGGTGCAGGGATCCCGGCGCCAGCCCTACAGTGTCACGATCACGCTGAAGCCCCTGTCGGCGGATCTCTGGTCAGCCGTCGGGAGGGAGATCGCCGCGCAGGCGAGCTACGCAGCGGCCCTCCTCGCCGGCGAGATGCCGAAGGACATCGACGTTCCCTTCCGCGCCGCCGGCGCTTCGCTCTTTCCCGAGCGCAGGGGCGACCTGCAAACGCAGTGCAGCTGCCCCGACTGGGAGAATCCTTGCAAGCACATCGCTGCCGTGTTCTACATCATGGGCGACGAGCTCGACCGCGATCCGTTCCTGCTCTTCCGCCTGCGCGGTCTCGGCCCGAAAGACTTGCCCGGCATCCTCTCGGCCGGCGAGCATTCTCAGGGCAACCCGGATAGCCCGCAGGCAGAACCGCTGCCCTCTGCCCCCGACCGCTTCTGGAGTAGCGCGCCGGCAGCGCGCGATCCCCTCCCGCCGCCCGCGCCTCCCGCACAGCTGGCGCCGCTCCTGCGCCACCTCGGAAACCCGCCATTCTGGCGCGGACGCCTCGACCTCGCCGAGTGGCTCGCACCGGTGTACGCCGAGGCCAGCTCGAGGGCCGTCGCATGGCTCACCGAAGCGGAGGACATGCCATCTGACGGCGAAGCCCCACCGGCGCCCCGGCCTGCGCGCAAGTCTCTGGACCGTGCAGCGCTCGCCGCCGAGGTCGCCGCTGACGTGCCCCTCGCCGAGCTGGCCGCGCGATACGACGGTCGCATCCTGCGGCCCTACCGGACCAGGCGGCCTGGTTGATCCCGTGACGCGAAGAGCATGCCTTTGCGTGAGCAGGAGGGTACGGGCAGGTGTTGGACGAACCCCGCGGAGCGGATGCGCCTGATCTCCACCAAGGCACACGGTCAGGAGGGTGGCAATGCAGAACTTTCGGCGTCCTCGCCCGGTCGGGTTTCAGATGGAGGTCTCGCTACTCGACACCGGCATGACGATCAGCCGGACCGTCGACGTGCCGGCCCGGCTGCGGCTGAAGCAGTTGCACACGGTCTTGCAGCTCGCGATGGGCTGGCAGAACTCCCACCTCTACGAGTTCCGATGGGGGCCGTACTTCATCTCGGAGGACCCCGAGGGCGACCTCTACGATTACGAGAATCCGGACCTTGTCCGCGACGCGGGCGAAGAGACGGTGGCCCGTCTGGGCCTCGGCCGGGACAGTCTGCTCACGTACCTCTACGACTTCGGCGACCACTGGGTGCACCTTATCCGGGTGATGTACGAACTCTACCAGCCGGTTCTGCGCCCGCGGGTGATTGCAGGGGAAGGCGCCTGCCCGCCCGAGGATGTGGGCGGCATCGGCGGTTACGCAGAATTCCTTGAGGCCTGGTCGGACCCTGAGCACGAAGAGCACGACCGCATGGTGGAGTGGGCAACCGACTGGTACACACCAGGTCCCTTCGATGTCGCGAAGGCGGACGAGCGCTTGGCGAGGCGGTTTCCGGGCAG
>JAJYNV010000048.1 GCA_021786135.1 Bacillota bacterium | reverse complement strand
GCGCAACTGGCGTATCTTCCTCTGCGGCGCGCGGCCGGAGGTCAACGAGGAGGCGGCGACGGAACTTTCGCGCCGATTCCCTTCCCTGGTCATCGCGGGCCGGCGGGACGGCTACTTCAAGCCCGAGGAGGCCGAGGGCGTGGCGGACGAGATCGCCCGCTGCCGCTCTGATCTCCTGTTCGTCGCGCTGGGTTCACCAGCCCAGGAACGCTTCCTGCTTGAGTGGGGGGAGCGGACGGGCGCCAAGGTACGCATGGGCGTCGGGGGCTCCTTCGATGTGCTGGCGGGCCGCGTGCCGCGCGCACCGGCCATCATGCGCCGGATGGGACTCGAATGGCTCTACCGCCTCTACCGCGAGCCCTGGCGCTTTCGCCGCATGCTGGTCCTGCCCGTCTTCCTTATGCGCGCATATCTTTATCGACCCGACCGTGGCAGCGCCCGACGCTGAACGCAGCTTCGCCTTGCAAGGCGACGACGGGAAGGAGGGCGAAATCGCCCTCCTTCCCGCATATGGTCACCGACGGTCCTATACCTTGGTTCCTTGCGGATCTGGGTAGGACTCCGCGGAGTCGTCATCGAGGGAGATGCCGCCATAGCGGGCAAACCAGTCGCCGATGCGGCGGATCCGGTCCACCGCCCGCTTCGGCTTGGTGATGGCATGGTGCTCCCCTTGGTAGATGACGAGCTCCGTCGGCACACCGCGCTTGCGCAGTGTCAGGTAGAGCTGCTCCGCCTGGTCGAGCGGACAGCGCCAGTCCTCCTGACCCGCCGTGATCAAGAGAGGTGTACAGATATCCGCGGCTGCGGCCGCGGGCGACATCGCGCGATAGCCTGCTTCGTTCTGCCACGGCACACCCAGGTCATCCTGCCACCACAGGTGACAGTCGTCGCTGCCGAAGGCCGAAACGTACTCCCATTCGCCGTGAAGGCGCGCGCCGCATGTCATCCTGCAGATCCGCGCGCATGCGGGCGCCTCCTTTCGGCAGCCGGCACGCCCTCCAGGCAGAAGCGAACCCGCCCCATGTCCGGGGCGGGTTCGCGGGCCGCCGTCTAGAGCGGCGACTGTCCGGCTTGCGCCTGCGCCTGCGCGCGATTGGCCTTGATGCGCCATGCCACCATGCCGAACATCAGCCAGAAGACGATGATCACCTGATGCGTCTCGAGCAGGGACGCGAAGAACGACTGGATGTAGAGCCCTGCCGTCCCTGCCGCGAGCGCGAGGCCCATGGCCCGCCAGAAGGGATCCAGGTCCTCCCGGTAGAGCCGCAGGCCGGCTCGCACCGCGGCCACGCCGAGCCAGATGTAGGCGATGTAGCCCACGATGCCGAGCTCCACCAGCGTCTGCACATGCTGGGAGTCGATGATTGGTTTGAAGCCGAGACCATATAGCCCGTAGACCGGAGATCCGTAAAGGTGTGCCACGCTGCCGCCGAAGCGACCCGGTCCCCAGCCCAGGATCGGCTGGGCCAGGAAGGCCTGCAGTCCGCGGCTCCAGAAGAGAAGCCGCCCGTAGGAACTGCTGGTGGTGAGGTAACCGGAACTCAAGGCATAGGTGAAGCGCTGGATCAAGTGGGGATCCGCGATCGGCAAAAGTGCTGCACCGAGCAGCAGGAGCAAAAGGAACCGCCGGTCAGCGACGACCGCGATCAGCAGCGCGCCGACGGCGAAAGCGATCAACGCTTCGCGCGAGAGCGTGAAGACAAGCGCCGGCGCCGCGATGACGACTCCTATCAGCGCCAAGGTCCTCAGGCCGCCGCGCACCTTGCCGAAGAGAAGCGAGAGGAAGATCGCCAGCGCCCACACGAGGAAGCCGCCGAAGGTGTTCGGGTTGCCCATCGTGCCGTAGGCCCGCGTGGTGGCTGCCTCCGCCGCCGATAGCCACTGGCGCGGCGTCGCCACATGGAGGAATTTCTGCGCGTCGCCCAGGAGCGCGATCGCCACCGCCAGTACCAGAAACCAGACGATGAGTTCCCGCCGCCTGGTTTCGGCAAACGGCAGGTACACCAGGACCAGGTAGAGGGCGTAGTACTCGAGATAGGCGCGCGTGCCGAAGAAGGCAATGGTGAGCGGAACAGAGTTCCAGAGCGTGGAGAGAATCGCCGCTCCGAAGAGCATGAGGGCCGGCAGATCGGCCTGCGTCCGGCGCAGCGGCCAATTCGCCCGGTTGAGGCGGATGAAGCTCGCAAGCGCCAACAGCACCAGCGTCAGATCGCCAAGATAAGTGACCGACCTCGGCAGGTGCGTCTCGAGAAATAGCTCCACAGGGACGAAGAACACGAGAAAGTAGAGGCCGAAGACCTCCAGCTGGCTGACGGGTGAAAGAGCCTGCTCCACACCCAGGCGCCTGCGCAATACACCGGCGAGGGCAGAAGGCGCCGGCTCGCCGCGCTCGACAAAGCACGACGCGATAAAACTGCGTCGCACCCAGGCGGCGAGGCTCTCACATGCCCAGCCAAGCCAGGAGCCCTGCCACACCCGCCAAAGCGCCAGGTTGAGGTCGCGCAGGAAGCGATAGATCTCGCTCCCCTCGATGGTGGCCATGTAGCGGTCCACGGTTTAGGGCACCTGGATGTTCGTGATGTAACCGCTGATCTGGGCGCCGCCTTCCTGCATCAGGAGGCCTTGTCCCACCAGGAATGGGTTGCCGTTGATCGTGACCTTCTTGTGGCTGACGGCGGCCTTGGCCGTGATGGTCATGACGATCTGCTTCTCGAGCGGGTCGGTGGCGATGACGAGCTTGCCCTGCGCATTGGCCGTCGAAGTCTTGAGCGGTTGGATGTGCATGGCCTTGAGGGTGCCGAATGCGATGAACGAACCTGCGGCCGACACGTTGACCGTGCCGTTTTGAATCAGCTCGCCTGCGACAATGGCCGAGTTTACCGTCGGCACCGAGGTCACGGTGAAGACCACCGTCTGCTGCGGCGTGAGCGTGCCGGTGTGGTGCAGCGCCTTATACGCGAGCAGGAGCAGACCAGCCACGATGACAACCGCAACCAGGATATCGAAACCATTGAACTTGCGACGCACGGGCACACCTCCGGTCTTGGCGGTGCAGACAAGCGGAAAGTATTATACCATAGCCTTCATGAGCGACCGCGCGCTGCGCCTTCTCGCTTCTGGCTTCTACGGTGGCTACAACATGGGTGACGAGGCGGTACTTTCAGGCCTGCTTGCCCTTCTGGGCTCGGCCAGTCCGCCTGTGGACCTGACGGTCCTGTCCGGCAACCCCGACTTCACGCACGCCACGTATGGCATCCGCGCCCTGGACCGCTCGATCTTCCGCGATGCTGTTCCCCGCGCCCTGGCGCTGCGCCAGAGCGACGCCCTGGTGCTCGGCGGCGGCGGCCTGCTTCAGGACATCACGGGGCGACGCGGCATCCGGGGCACGCTCGGCCGCACGCTCTCCCTGGCGCGCTGGGCCAACCGTTACGGCATTCCGCTCGTCTTCTGGGCTGTCGGCGTCGGTCCCTTGCACTACACCTCGGTGCCACAGGTTGCCGAGGTGCTGCGCCACGCGACGGCCCTCACGGTGCGCGACAAGGCGTCCCAGGCCCTCTTGAGGCTCGCCGGGGTCGACGCCGAGATCCTGCCCGACCTCGCGTGGGCTCTCGACCTGCCCCAGCGCACCGGCGGCCAGCAGCTCGGCATCTCGCTGAGACGTTGGCCAGGACTCGACCTTCCCGCCGTAGCCCACGGTCTCAGATCCGTCCACGGCTGGTTTCCCGGCCCCATCGTGTTCCTGCCCTTCGAGCGCCAGGACCTCGAGGTGGGACAGGCGCTGCAGGACCTCATGGGACACGACCAAGTAGACGTCCCGCCCGTTCTGCCCAATCTGCCAGAGATCATCGAGCGCTATGCGCTCTGCGGCGCGGTCATCGCGATGCGCCTGCATTCCGGCCTCTTGGCGACGGCACAGGGCATACCGAGCGTGGGACTCGCGTACGACACGAAGGTTTCGGAACTGCACGACGCGCTGGGCAGCAATGGTCTCTGGCTGCCGGTGACACGTGCCGGCGATGCGCCGGGCGCCCTGCTCGCGGCGCTTGGCCAGCACTCCGGCTGGGGAGGCCAGCTGCGCTCCTATGCAGCGGAACAGCGCAGACTCGCGTTCGCCGGGGCCGAACGCATTCTGGCCCTCCTGCAAAGCGGGGCCCGGCGCGATCGTGATCCGGTCGGGCCTGCGAACGGCCCGACGGGCGTGAAGACCGATGTCTAGGCCCGCTCCAGCTCAACAGGGGCGCGCCTCCGCCACCATCACCGTCATGACCTGGACGCTGCTCGGCAAGCTTGCGGGCGTCCTGCGCACCACGCTGATCGGCGCCTTCTTCGGCGCCGGCGTCCTGCAGGACGCCATCCAGGCGGCCCAGGCCCTGCCGCTCGGGATCAACTCGATCGTCAACCAGGGCCTCTCGACCGTGACCGTGCCGTTCTTCCACGAGGATCCCGAGAATGCTCCAATGCTCAACACCGCACTGACGCGGTTTACCGTGCTCGCGCACGTGCCGCTGGTGCTCGCGCTCGGCTTCCTCGCGCCCTACTACCTGCCGATGTTCCAAAGCCTGACGCCGAGGAGCACCGTGCTCGCATCGCATCTCACCTGGCTCTTCGCGCTCATGCTGATCCCGTTGGACCTGACGGCGCTATGGACCGCCCGCCTGAACGCCACACGCCGCTTCACGCCGCTTGCGGCGGCGAACCTCGTGCGCTCCGGGGCGAACGTGGTCGTGCTGATCCTACTGCACCGGCTCGGCATTCTCAGCACAGGCGCCGCGTTCCTGATCGGGGCGCTCGCGACCCTGCTCTTCATGTTCCCATCCACGCGTCCGTTCCGCGTGCCCACCAGGGAGACCTGGCGGCGTGCATGGCACGCCGTTCGGCTGTTGCCGACGCAGATGACCTCATCAGTCGTCGGCCAGATCAACTTCATCGTGGACAAGCTGTTCGCCGCGTCCTTGGCGACGGGCGCCCTCGCGACGCTGAGCTTCGCCGGCCAGTTCCTCGAGCTTCCGGTAAGCCTCTTCGGCTCCTCACTGGCCACCGTCCTCTTCCCCGACTTCGCCCAGCACGCGAAAGAGGGCGATGCTCTCGGCCTCATCAAGTCCGTGGACAGGGCGCTCTATCTGACCTGGGTCGCCACGGTGCCGATCGCCTTCCTGCTCATCGGCTTCGCGGGGCCAGCAACCAACGTCGTCTACGGCTACGGGCGCTTCCACCATGCCGCCGTGCTGGCCACAGCGGCGATCGTGGCCGCCTACGCCGGATCGCTCGTGTTCCGCACGATGCAGCAGTTCGTCGCCCGCGCCTTCTTCTCGTACAAGAACACGCGCACCCTGGCCTACGTCAGCGCCATGTTCATCGTGCTCAACGCGGTCCTCGACTATCTGCTCATGCACATCATGGGTGCGCCAGGCATCGCCCTTGGCACGACCATCGACGGCGCACTCTATTTCCTGATCACGCTCTACATGCTTGAGCGGATGCTCGTGGGCCACCATACGATTTCGGTACGGCCCTACCTTTGGGCGCTCATCGCGGCCGCCCCGATCGCGCCGATCGGCCTGGTCCTCTCGGGGGTGGGTTTTGCACATGGGCGCCTGATGCAGTTCGGACTCGTGGCGGTCGGCAGCCTCATCCTGCTCGGTATCTTTGTCGCGCTGCTCCGCCTCATCGGCGGCGCGCGAGGGCGCGACGCGCTGCTGCTGCTCGGCCGCGTCCTGCGCGCGCCGGCGCGTCGTATTTCCGCGTTGAGGAGATGACCCGGTGCGCATCGTGGAACTCTACGGCGGCGGAGACGGAGGCGGCGCCGCACGCTACATGAATGACGTCCTGCCCGCCCTGGCGCGGACAGACGATGTCGCGTTCGTGTCGCTCGGCCGCGACCATCTCGCACCGCAGGGCGTGCAACTTATCCATGCCAGCCAGAGCCGCGCCTTCACCGTCTTGAGGTCGCTCCGCCCGGAGGTGCTCCACACCCACGGCCTGCGCGCCAACCTCTTGGGCCGCATCTACGGTCGCCTGCACGGGGTCCCGGTGGTGACGACGGTGCACAGCTTTCTAGCCCAGGACTATCGCAGCCCGGAGGCTGCCGCGACAGCCCTCCTCCTCGACGGCGCGACGCTCCCGTTGAGCCGGCTGCTGATCGCCGTGTCTGCGCCCATCGCGCAGGACCTCCTCGAGCGCGGCGCGCTGGCCGGAAGTGTGGCCGTGGTGCCGAACGGCATCGCTTCGCCGCCTCCGGCCGACGTCTCCAGCCTGCCCGGCCTTGTGCCGGGCCGGCCGCTGCTCTGCTGCGCGGCGCGGCTCCACCCGACGAAAGGGATCGACATCGCCATAGCGGCGCTGCAGCATCTGCCGGACGCCCAGCTCGCCCTCATGGGCGAAGGACCGGAACGCGAGGCGCTCGCCTCACTGGCCCAGTCTCTCGGCTGCGGGGACCGCGTCCACTTTCTCGGCTACCGCAAGGACTTCGCTTCGATCGTCGCCGGCGCCGACCTCATGCTGATACCGTCGCGTGCCGAAGGCTTCGGACTCGCGGCCGTCGAGGCGATGGCGCAGGGCGTGCCGGTTGTGGCGAGCGCGGTCGGGGCACTGCCGACCGTGGTGGGCCAGGGCGGCGTCCTCTTCCGGAGCGGTGACGCCGCCGACCTCGCACGGGCCGTCGGTACGGCGCTCAGGGAGCGCGCAGGCCTTGCCGCCGAGGCGGTCCGGCAGGCCAGCCACTACAGCCTGGCGGAGACGGTGCGCCTGACGCGTGCGGTGCTGGCACAGGCGATAGGAGAGCAGACATGAGAATCATCTTCGCAACGGTCTTCGACTATCCGCACGCAGGGGGCCTCTCTACCCACGTCGCCACCCTGTCGCAGGCCCTGGAGTCTCTGGGCCACGACGTGCTGGTGGTGACGCCGCGGCGCTATGCGGGCTGGCGCCTCGACCTCGTCGGCCGAGCGCCTTCGCGGTTCTTGCAGCTGCTCGGCCAGGACCAGGGCATCGTATGGTCGCATAGGGTGCGTCTTTGGCTCTTGCAGGCGGCGCTCGCCCATGAGCCCCGAGACAGTCGCATCATCGCGGAAGACGTGCTGTCGGCCATCGCTGCGCGATCCGCCGGCCGCTCCTGCCTTCTCACGGTACACGGCTACTTCACGCGCGAAGCGCTGAGCCGCCGCGGCTTGCGTGCCGGGAGCTACGGCGAGCGCGTCTTCAGGCGCTGGGAGGATACCGGTTACCGCAGCGCCGACCGCATCGTCGCGGTGGACACGCGCATCGCGGAGCACATCCTGGCGACATCGAAGCGTGACGATGTCCGGGTTCAGCCGAACTTTCTCGACATGGCGTGGGCCGATGCGCTGCCTGATCGCCAGGCAGCACGCCGGGAACTCGGCCTCGGCGACTGGCCGCTCATCCTCTGCCCCAGGCGCCTGACGCCGAAGAACGGAGTGCACGTTGCCATCGACGCGCTCCGGGCGTGGCCCGAGGCGCACCTCCTGATCGTCGGGGACGGCGTCGACCGGTCGCGCCTCGAGACCCAGGTGCGGAACCTTGGTCTGCAAGACCGCGTCATCTTTACGGGAGCCCAGCCGCATGCGGCCATGGCCGCCTACTATGCCGCCGCCGACTGCATCGCCGTGCCCTCGGTGCCAGTCGCGGGCGTCGAAGAGGCTACGTCGATCTCCGTGCTCGAGGGCATGGCGTCCGGAACGCCCGTCGTGGCCAGCGCCATCGGCGGACTCAAGGAACTGGTCGAGGATGGCCGCAATGGCCTTCTGGTGCCCCCGAACGATCCCGGGGCCCTGGCGGCGGCTCTCAGGCGATCCCTCCAGCAGGCGGCGGAACTCGGACGCGCCGCGCAGGACGACGTGCGGCGCGGCTACTCGGCCAGGGCGGCGGCCGAGGCCTTCGTCAGGGATCTCTCGCATCTGCCCGAGTGAGCATCACAGAAGGCGGGGGCGCGTCGCCGGATTGGCGCCGCGCCCCCGCTCTCCCTCGCATCAGTTGCTGACGTCGCCCTCGACCGTGGGCCCCTCGCCACTTGGAGGCGGCGTCTGCCCCTCCTGCGGCTGGCTAGCCTGCGCCTGCTTGTAGAGCTCCTCCGCGAACTTGTAGGAGATCTCCTCGAGCGCCTTCGTCTTCTCCTCGATCGCGGCACGGTCGTCCTTGCCGAGGGCGTCGCGCAGTTGCTGGATCGCCGCCTCCGCACTGGTCTTGTCGCCCTCGGACACCTTTTCCTTGAGGTCCGAAAGCGACTTCTCCGTCGCGTAGATCAGCGACTCCGCCCGGTTGCGTGCCTCTGCCAGGTCGCGCGCTGCCTTGTCCTCCTGCGCCTTCTCCTGCGCCTCGCGGATCAGGCGGTCCACCTCGTCGCGGCCGAGCTGCGTCGATGCCGTGATGGTGACGCGCTGCTCGCGGCCGGTGCCGAGATCCTTGGCCGACACGTTGACGATGCCGTTCGCGTCGATATCGAAGGTGACCTCGACCTGCGGCACGCCACGCGGGGCCGGCGGGATGCCGTCGAGGTGGAAGCGGCCGAGCGTGCGGTTTCCCGCAGCCATGTCGCGCTCACCCTGCAGGACGTGCACCTCGACGGACGTCTGGCCATCGGCTGCCGTCGTGAAGGTCTGGCTCTTGCGCGTCGGAATC
>JAJYNV010000079.1 GCA_021786135.1 Bacillota bacterium | reverse complement strand
TCGATGCCGCGGGCCTCGACCGCGCGTCGCCTCTCGTCGAGCGCCGCGAAGAGGTAGGGGGGCAGGGTGTCCATGCGCGATGCGAGCTTCACCATGGTTCAGCATCCTTTCCTGACGGCCAGAGCACGGTGCCTTGAAAGCTGAAGGATGCGGGTCCGGTCATGAAGACATGATCGTCCTCGGACCACTCGACGTGCAGGATTCCGCCGGCCAGTTCGACGTCGGCGCTCCGACCGCACCGTCCGGTCCACGCCGCTGCCACCAGTGTCGCACACGCTCCGGTGCCGCACGCCATGGTGCGGCCCGACCCCCGCTCCCAGACCTCCATGGCGATGCGGTCAGGAGCAACCACACGCGCGAATTCCACGTTGGTCCGTTGCGGGGCGAAATCGGCCTGCTCGAGTTCGGGGCCTATGCCCAACGCCAAGGCTTTGAGGTCCCTTTGCGAACTTGGAAAGCAGACGAGATGCGGATTGCCCATCGACACGCCCGACGCCAAGAGTTGCTCGCCACGGGTCTCGATTGCCATGTCGCGCATGACGCCCTGGCCGAGAAACCCGATCTCGGCCCGGTCGAGGCGCGGCATGCCCATATCAACCCGCACCTGTCCCTGTGGCAGCACCTCGCCCAGGATCAGTCCTGCTCGCGTGCGCACAGCCATCTGGGCTGGCGCGTAGCCCCGGCTGTGGGCGTAGCGCATCAGGCAGCGCACCCCGTTGCCGCACATCTCGCCTTCCGAGCCGTCGGCGTTGAAGATCCGCATGCCGAGCTGCGCCTCATCGTCGCCGCGTGCGATGAGAATGACACCATCGCCGCCGATGGCCCTGTGGCGATCCGAGAGCATGCGCGAAAACAGGGCGAAGTCAAGATCCTGAAGCTCGGGGTGCGCCACGAGATCCAGATAGATATAGTCGTTGCCGAGCCCGTGCATCTTCAGGAACGGGACCTCCACACCGCAGCCTCCCAGGTCGAGCGGGTATGCGCGCGGCGCAGGAGGCGCCGACGTGCCGCTATACCGAATGATCCCAGCCCTGAGACTGCCACGACCGCCAGCCAGTTCGCAAGATCCAGTGGTACGGTCCGGAAGGTCTGGGCAGCCCATGGCGGATAGATGGCCAGGAGCAAAAGGCCGATAGAGGACAGCACGGCAACCAGGAGATATGGGTTCGACGTGAAGCCCATCTCGAAAATGGAGCGGGTCTCCGAGCGGCAGTCGAACGAATGGAAGAGCTGACTCAGGACCAGGGTCGCAAAGGTCAAGGTGCGAGCCAGCGGCAAACCGGCACCCAAGAGCAGCGAGCCGGCGAACATGCCGAGCGTGGAGACGCCGATCAGCACTCCTCGGCTGACGATGCGCCAGCCAAGGCGGCGAGCGAAGACGCCTTCGTTGGGTGGCCGAGGCGGGCGCTGCAACGCATCCGGCTCCACCGGCTCCAGGCCGAGGGCCAGAGCCGGCAGCCCATCGGTGGCCAAGTTCACCCAAAGGATCTGGATCGGCAAAAGAGGCAGGGCCAGCCCGGCAATCGCCGCTCCGAACATCACGAGCACCTCGCCCACGTTACAGGCGAGCAGATAGCGCACGAACTTGCGGACGTTGTCGTAGATGCCGCGCCCCTCTTCGACGGCCGCAACGATAGTGGCGAAATTGTCGTCCGCGAGCACCATGTCCGCTGCTTCCTTCGTGACGTCGCATCCCGCCATGCCCATGGCCACGCCGATATCCGCCGCGCGGAGCGCTGGCGCGTCGTTGAGCCCGTCGCCTGTCATCGCCACGATCTCGCCGTTTGCCGCCAGCGCCTCAACGAGACGCAGCTTGAATTGGGGCGAGACGCGTGCGTATACAGATGTCGTCTGGGCGATTCGTTTGAGCTCCTGGTCGCTCACCTGCTCGACATCGCTGCCGCGCGCCACGCCTTCGCCCTTGCGCAGAATGCCGAGCTCCCGCGCGATGGCCTGCGCTGTCGCCGGATGGTCGCCCGTGACCATGACCGTGCGGATGCCCGCGCGCCGGCACGTGCGGACGGCCTCGCGGACCTCCGCCCTGGGTGGGTCGTACAGGCCCACGATGCCCAGAAAGGTGAGTCCCTGCTGCTCGGCGGGCCGTGCCACCACCCTTCCTGCGACCGCCAGGGTGCGCAGGCTCTCCTCGCCGAGGGCGGCGGTGCGCTCAAGCCACTCGCGTCTCCGCTCGACGGTCAGAGTGATGTCACGCCCGCCGACCCGCTCGGTGGCGCACATGCGAAGAACGGCTTCGGGTGCACCCTTGGTCACCTGCAGCAGCATCGGACCACGCCGCACCACCACGGTCATGCGTTGCGCTTCCGATGAGAATGGCACTTCAAGAAGCCGCGGCTGCTCCCTGAGAAGCCGCGGCACATCGATGCCCGCCTTGCCCGCGGCGACGATCAGCGCCACCTCGAGCGGATCTCCTGTCGGACGCAGGCGCTGAGGATCGCGATGAAGTTCCGCATTCTGGCAGAGAGCCAGTGCCTCGAGCGCCGGGCGCACGTCGTCGCCGCGGTGCTCGCCCGCGATGAGCAACACCTGACCCTTGGCGTCGTAGCCGTCGCCCGTCAAGCGGTAGTCCGCATCTCCCGTGAGAAGCTTGCGCACCGTCATTTCATTGCGCGTCAAGGTGCCCGTCTTGTCCGAACAGATCACCGTCGCGGAACCGAGCGTCTCCACGGCAGGCAGGTGCCGCACGAGGGCATTGCGTTTCAACATGCGCTGCACTCCCACCGCAAGCGCGATGGTGACGATCGCCGGCAGTCCTTCAGGGATGGCCGCCACCGCCAGGCTGACGCCCGCGAGGAACATGCGGAACGGGCTCTCGCCTCGCATGACCCCAGCCATCACGACCACCGCCGCTATGGCGAGACAGGCCCAGACAAGCGTCCTCCCCAAGCCCTCGAGACGCACCTGCAACGGCGTCGGCTCGTTCTTCTGCTCGCTCAGAAGACGCGCGATGCCGCCCATCGCCGTAGCGGTGCCCGTAGCCGTGACGAGCGCTGCAGCGCGTCCCCGCACCACCGTCGTCCCGGCGAACACCATGTTCCTCCGTTCGCCGATCGGTGCGCGCGGATCGCCGACCCAATCGTGCGACTTCTGGACCGGGATGGACTCGCCCGTCAGCAGGGCCTCCTCAACGGCCAGTTCGCTTACGTGCAGGAGTCGCGCGTCGGCGGCGGGCTTGTCCCCCGCTTCCAGCAGCAGCAGGTCGCCGGGCACGACCTCGGCCGCCGGCACGCGATGCTCCTCCCCGTCGCGCCGCACCCTGGCGGTTGGCGCCGACATCTCCTTGAGCGCTTCGAGCGAACGTTCGGCGCGAAACTCCTGCAGGGCACCCAGAATGGCATTGACAACCACGATCAAGAGGATCGTGACCGCATCGCCGATCTCACCCAAAAAGAACGAGATGCCTGTCGCCCCAAGCAGAACAAGGACCATGAAGTCCTGGAACTGGCCAAAGAACACGCGCATGAGACTGCGCGGCCGCGGGTGGGGCAGTTCGTTCGGGCCATAGCGTGCCAGTCTCTGGCTGGCCTCCTTGGTCGCAAGCCCAGCGGCGGGGTCGCTCCCGAGATGTGCCGCCACCTCTGCCACCGGCAGTCCGTGCGCCTCTACCTGCTGCATAGACTCTCCCCTTCTTGTGCTGGGAAGAGCCTATGCGTGGGGCGTCCAAGGTAGGTGCAGACGCTGCCTCCATGTCCCGGTCCGGCCAGCAGCGCCATGACGCCGAGCCCTTGCACGGATCGCACAGGATTGCTATGGTCGAATTGCCGCTAGGGGTGCCTCGCTCACGAGGCTGAGAGGACCTTCGGTCCGACCCTTGGAACCTGATCTGGGTCATACCAGCGAAGGGAAGCGTGCGCGCAGAAGCTTTCTGGCGCCGCTCTCCCATCAGGAGGCGGCGCCATCTCTGTCCACGGGGGGATCCGAGCTTGTCCTTGCCAGATCGGGATGCCGACCAGCAGATAGATCGTGTCTGGCACATCGAGCGCAGCGGTATCGAGCCGGTACCGCCGACGCAGCGCAGCGCGAGCCTGAGCGGGCTCTTCTGGGTGTGGTTCGCCGGCAATCTCGCCATCCTGACCGTCGTGCTGGGGGCCGTGGCGATGAGCTTCGGCCTGTCGCTGCTGCAGGGCATCGCAGTGGCTCTGCTAGCCCCTCTCGCCTATGCAGGCATCGGCCTCTTCGCCATACCCGGCGCACGCACCGGCGTGCCCACCCTCACGCTGTCGCGCGCCACGTTCGGCACGTATGGCAACGTTTTGCCGTCTCTCATCTCATGGATCAACCTCGTCGGCTGGGAGACCGTCGTTCTCCTGACCGCGACCTACGCCCTCGAGGGCGCCATCACCGCTGCCTTCGGCATACCCGCGTCCAACCTGGCCGCCCTGGGCAGCCTTGTGGTCGTGACCTTCTCCGCCTTCTCGGTGGCCCTCCTTGGCCATGCGACCATCGTGCGCATCCAGACGGTCGCGTCTTACCTCTTCGGCGCCCTGACGCTGCTGGTGTTCGCGCTGGCGCTGCCCAAGGTGCACCTCGCCCTCCTGCTCCGCACCCCGGGCGCGCCGTTCTTCTCCGCGTTCTTGCCTGCACTTTCGATCGCCGTGGCCGGCGGTGCCCTCTCGTGGGTCAACACGGCCGCAGACTACACCCGCTACCTGTCGCGCACCGTCCGAGGATCAGGCGTCGTGTGGGCGACCACGCTCGGCAGCCTCATCCCCACCTTCGCCCTCCTGGTGCTCGGTGTACTGCTCTCGGCCGGTCGGCCAGGCCTTGCGACCGCCGCGAACCCCATCGCGGCGATCGGCGGCATCCTTCCCGCCTGGATGGCTGTGCCGTACCTGCTCACCGCAGCTGGCGGCATGGTGACCGGCGACATCATGGACGTCTATTCTTCCGGACTCAGCCTGATGGCGGCCGGCGTCCCACTGCGGCGCACGCGCACCATCCTGGTCGATGCAGCCCTCTCCATCACCGCCAGCGTTTATATCCTCTTAGTCAGCCACAACTTCCTGAGCGCGTACGTAGCCTTCCTGACGCTTCTCGCCGCTGTGCTGGCGCCATGGGCGGCTGTGTTCGGCGTCGACGCGGTCCGCCACCTGCGCCGGGACTACAGGCTTGACGAACTCTACCGCGGCGCACAGAGCGCCTACGGCAAACTCCGCCTGCCGGCCTTCGCGGCTTGGCTCGTCGGCACGTTGGTCGCACTCTTGACGTCGTCGGTTCCCCCACTGCTGGAAGGCCCGCTCGCGCTGGGCATCCTGCAGGGATCGAACCTTGGACTCTTCTTGGGCTTCCTTGTGAGTCTCGCACTCTACCTGCTCCTGAGCCGCGGCGACTAGCGGCGCATGAAGCGGAGGCGGTAGCGCCGCCGGTGCTGGTTGCTGCGCAGGCGCCAGAACCCGATGAGTGCTGCCAGAAAGAGACCGATCTCGGCCCAGCGCAACATACCTCCCGCCGCCGGCTTGAGCGGCGACGGCGCACTTGCGACGAGCGGAATCACTGCCAGGGGGTTGGCCCGGGGGCCCACCACCAGGGTGCCGACCGGCTCCCCGGTACGCCAGGCCTCAGGCCACGCATAGGTCGCGCGCATCCTTGGCAGGGACTGCCCAGGTCCCACAAGCCAAGCGAACCCGCCCGTGGCTACGGCCCTGCCGTCGCCACGCGGGGCCCGCGCGAACACCTGGCCGGCCGAGACCAACTGCAGCGTGTGGAAGTTCGCGAACCCCCAGTTGAGCATCACCTGCGGGTCCTGCCACATGTGCGTGTAGTTCGAGTGCAGGGCGACGGCAATGAGCGTCACGCCTTGGCGCGTGGCAGCGGCTACGATCGACTGCTTTGCCTGGATGGTATAGCCGATCTTGACCCCGATCGCCCCCGGATAGTTCCAGAGCAGGATGTTCTGGTTGACAAGGGAGTACGGCTTGGGGACACCCGGAAAGAGGAATGTCTTCGTCGCGTCGATGGTGCGGAAGGCGGGATAGGTGAGCGCAGCCCGGGTGAACAGCGCCAGGTCGTGCGCTGTGGTTCGGTGGCCGGGCAGGTAGAGCCCGTCCGGGTTGAGGAACGTCGTGTGCGTTGCGCCCAGTGCCTTTGCCTCACTGTTCATCTCGGCGACGAACGCCGGTACGGAGCCACGTTCCGCGATGGCGAGCTCCACGGCCGCATCGTTGCCTGAAACGAGCAGGAGGCCATAGAGCAGATCGCGCAGCGTGAGCCGCTGGTTCGGCACCAGATACGCGCTCGAGCCTTCGACGCCGTACGCCTGGGGAGACACGCGCACCATACGGCCAAGCTGGCCTTGCATCACCGTGAGCAGGGCGGTCATGATCTTTGTCGTGGAGGCCGGTGCGAGTCTCAGGTTCGGATTGTGCGCAATCAGGACCTGGCCTGTCTGAAAATCGATCAGTTCGTAGCCGCTGGCAGCGATCCCGCTCGGACCAGCCACCCCCGCAGCCGCGGCGGGGGACGAAGGTGTGGTCAGGATGAGCAGGGCTGCGCCGAGGAGTCCCAACGTACGTCGGCGCATGCTTTCCCCCCGGGAGTGGTGTGCGTGGCTTCTAGTCTTTTCTGGCTTTGGCCTGCGGGTCCTTCTGGATATTGTAGGAGGCGTCGCATAGCGTGACGAAACTCTGCGCGGAGGTTTAGCGAGTGGCCTATATCGAGTTGCCGGACGTTACCGAAGATCTTCGTCTTCTGCTGGAACATGCCATCTTCTTCGATCCTTGGCTCGGAGCGATTGCGGAGCGCGATCTTGACCCCCGCGCCGAGTTTGCTCTGGAAGAACATGTGTCAGCCTTCATGTCGCAGTACTGGACCGCCCAGGAGAAGGCGCGCAGCCTAGGAGCCATGCCGATCTACGGCGACATCGTGCATGAGGTGCTGCGCACCGCGGCCCTCTCCACCGCCTGCCTGCGCGGCGTTTACGAGGGGTTGCCGCGGGTGCCCGAGGAAGATGGGGTGCACCGGCTGTTCGTCGAACTCGCACAGTTCGCCGACGCCCACGGCGTCGGCCCGTTCGTGCGTGCCGCCCTCGCCGTGCTGGCCTACGAAGACCTGCTCGCCGTCGACTATTTCCGAGGGGTGCGCGAGGACGACTTTCTCACCGGTCGCCTGCACCGTCCCTGGGTCGAGAAGCCGCTCGACAACGAACTCAGCATCATGCTGGCCCTCGGCACCTGCGAGATCGTACTGCGCGAGGAGATGCGCTTCGTCCAGATCACGCAGCACGGCAAGGACCGCCTGGGAGATCTCTCGCGGGCACTGCAGGCCGCGGGATATCTCAGCCGGCGCGTACAAGCCCTCTATATTGCTCACTTCGACGAGCAAGGCGCCGACTACGACCACATTTTCGATCGGCTGGTGCCGTCCGTTCCCGATACCCGTCGGCAATTCCTCGAATTCAGCGCCATCGAACCTGGCAGCCGAGTTCTCGAAATCGGTTCAGGCACCGGTCTCTTCACAGTCGAATCCGGCCTCTCCGCACAGGTGGGCGACGCCGGCGTCGTGTACGCCCTCGACCCGTCGCCAGAGATGACGCTCGTCGCCAAACGGCGCGTGCGCGACTGCGGCGTGCGCAACGTGCGCTTCCTCTTCGGTCGCGCCGAGCAGGTGCCGTTCGAGGACGGCTCGTTCGACGCGGTGGTCGGGTCCCTCTCCCTCCACTTCACAGATGCCAAGCTGGCACTTTCCGAAGCGCACCGAGTGCTTGTGCCAGGCGGACAGGTGAGCATGTTCTGGAGCCTGCCGTGGGATCTCAAGCGCGTTCCGGCCTTTGCCGAATGGATCGCGCCACTCCAGCGCATGATGCAGCACCCGAAGGACAGCGGCTTCACCGACCGCCGCTTCCTCACCCTTGACGACGCGGCCCAACTGCTCCGCGAACTCGGCTACGTCGATGTCGAAATCCGCGAGGTGCGCCTGCAGCACGAGCTTTACCACGTGGAGGACACCGTCCGGGCCATCCTCTCCCTGAGCATCTACCAGAAGGAATTCGAGCAACTGCCGTGGGCTGCCCGCGAAGATCTCATCCGGCTGCTGCTCGCGCGGGGCGAGGCGCTTGTCCAACGCCACGGCAAGGAGGCCTTCAGCTTCCTCAACTCGGCTGCGTTCTTCCGTGCGCGCCGTTCACCGCTGGACGAACTGCCGCAGCAGCAGGGGCGCGTGCTCTCACTCGAACGGATGCGACGCGAGCGCATCAGCCGCGAAACCAACGCATGAGACCACGCTTGCGCTGCCGCCGGGATCGGTAGGCGCCGAGTTCCTGCCGCAGGGAGGAGACCTCCTGCTGTGTGCGCATCAGGGCCGTCAGCATGCGGTCACGGTCCCGGCGCTCGCGTTCCGCGCTGTCGGAGAGGGTCTGATGGAGCCGCTGCAGTTCCATGGCAACGGGGTCTGTCCCCGCCGCAGCGGCTGCCGCTGGCTCCTGGCTCGCCGCCGCCTCCTGCGCGGCGCCCAACCTTTCTTCCACCTCGCCTCTGGGCCGAGGCGCATCTTCGCCCTGCCTGAGCGTGGCAAGCAGTTGATTCTCGATCTCCTGCGCCGGCCGCCCGGAAAGTCTGCCCCGCGCCGCGATCTGCAACCGAGCGAGATCGAGGGCCGTGAACCGGCCGGCGTCGGGCTGGGTGAGCCAGTCGTGGTACTGCCTCACGAGTTCACGCACCAAGCGCGGTGATATTCCGAGCTGGCGGACAAGCTCGGACCGTGCGATCGTCCTCTCCGACATGTCCA
>JAJYNV010000411.1 GCA_021786135.1 Bacillota bacterium | reverse complement strand
GCCGGTCATGGACTTGGTCGAACTGATCGGCAGGCGCTCCGTGTGCGCTCCGAAGACGGAGCGAATGGCCTGCACCTCCTCCCGATCCCCGACCGGGGTCGAGGTGGCATGGGCGTTGATGTACCCGATGGCCTCGCGCGGCAGTTCGGCGTCGCGCAGGGCCAGTTGCATGGCGCGTGCGGCTCCTTCGCCCTCGGGGTGCGGCTCGACGATGTGGTAGGCGTCTGCCGTGGTACCGTAACCGACCACCTCGGCGTAAATCTTCGCGGAACGAGCGCGTGCGTGCTCGAACTCTTCCAGCACGAGCATGCCGGATCCCTCCGCCATGACGAAGCCGTCGCGGTCGCGGTCAAACGGGCGCGATGCCTTCTCCGGTTCGTCGTTGCGCGTCGAGAGCGCCTTCATGTTGATGAAACCTGCATAGCAAAGTGGCAGCAGTACAGCCTCCGCACCGCCGGCGAGCATGAGGTCCGCCTCTCCGTGCTGGATCGCGCGGTAGGCGTCGCCAAGGGCGTTCGCGGACGAGGAACATGCTGTGACAAAGGTCATGTTCGGGCCGCGCAGGCCATAGCGGATAGCGATCTGGCCCGCAGCCATGTTCGCGATCATCATTGGTATAAAGAGCGGCGACACGCGGTCCGCACCGCGCTCCAGGAAGATGCGGTGCTGCTCCGTCAATGTCTCGATACCGCCGATCCCGGTGCCACAGATCGCCCCAAAGCGGTCAGGGTCGTAGTCGCCGATGTTGAGGCCGGCGTCGCGCATGGCCTCCTCGGATGCCGCAATGGCGAACTGCACGAAGCGATCCGTGCGGCGCGCGTCGCGCCGGTCCAGATACTGCGAGGGGTCGAACCGCTTCACCTCGCCGCCGAAGCGAACGTCGAGCCCGCTGAAATCGAGTCGCTCCAAGGCGGCGATACCAGACTTGCCCGCCTGCGCCGCCTGCCAGGTCGTATCCACATCCAGCCCAAGCGGCGTCAGAGCCCCCAGACCAGTGATCACCACGCGCTTCGGCAATCCTGCACCCCCTGCTCATAGCCCTCAGAGGGCGACGGGGAGCTAAAGCCCCCCGCCGTCCCAATCGGCTATGCGCGATCCTTGATGTAATCGACTGCGTCCTGGACGGAAGCGATCTTCTCGGCGTCCTCGTCCGGAATGTCGAGGTCGAACTCTTCTTCAAAAGCCATGATCAACTCGACGATGTCCAGCGAGTCTGCGCCCAGGTCGTCGATAAAGGAAGCCTCCGACGTCACCTGTGCAGCCTCCACGCCGAGCTGGTCGACGATGATGCCGCGGACCTTTTCCATAACCTCATTCGCGTCTGCCATCTAATTCGTCACCCCCCTTCATCAACCGGCCGCCAGGCCGCCGTCGACAGGCAATGTAGCGCCCGTGATGTAGGCGGCCTCCGCGCTCGCAAGGAATGCGACCGCCGCAGCAACCTCTTCAGGCGTTCCCGCCCGGCCGAGCGGAATGTTCGCAACCAACTGGTCGCGTCCCTTGATCGCGTCCGACATCTCGGTGTCGATCAAGCCGGGTGCCACAGCATTGACCGTGATCCCGCGCGACGCCACCTCCTTGGCCACCGATCGCGTCAGGCCCAGCATCCCCGCCTTGGCAGCGGCGTAGTTGGCCTGACCTGGATTGCCGACCATACCGGCGATGGAGGAAATGTTGATGATGCGACCGCCGCGCTGCTTGAGCATTGGGCGCAACGCCGCCCGCACCAGGCGGAAGGCGCCGACGAGGTTCGTGTCGAGCACCGCTGCGAACTCTTCGTCCGACATGCGCAGGACCAAGTTGTCCCGCGTGATCCCCGCGTTGTTGACGAGTACGTCCAGGCGGCCAGTTTCCGCCAACACCGCCTGTACCATCCGCTCCGCCACGCCTGGTTCCGAGACGTCTCCCTGCAGGGCGAACGCCTTGCCGCCAGCCGCCTCGATCTCGGCCACCACTTGCGCTGCCTGCGCTTCCTCCTGGCGATAGTTCACCGCCACATGGAACCCGTTCGCAGCCAGATTGAGGCAGCACGCGCGGCCTATGCCCCGGCTGCCGCCGGTCACCAGCGCCGCCAAAGCAGGCATCATGCTAGCAAACCTCCTTGACCCAATCAAGCGTGGCCGCAAGATCGGACAACTTGTCGGTGACCCACGTCTTCGCGTCTCGGTCGATGCGCCGCAGGAACCCCACCTGCGCACGGCCAGGGCCAACCTCCACAAATTGGTCGAAGCCTTCCGCGAGCAGATAGCGCAAGGAGTCCGCAAAACGCACGGGATGTGACACCTGGCCCACCAACGTCTCGACGATCCCCGCCGCATCCGCCGGTCTTGCCGTCAGATTGGCGATCACCGGAAAGTGCGGCTCCCGGACGTCCGCACGCTCGAGGGCAGGCCGCAGGGCTTCGCCGGCCGGACGCAGGAGGGACGAGTGGAAAGGCGCCGAGACAGAGAGCCGCACGCTGCGGGCTCCCAGACGACGCACTTCCTGCTCGAGCCAGTCGAGTGCGGGCAGCGTTCCCGCGGCCACCAATTGGCCCGGTGCATTGTAGTTGGCCGGTTCACACAGGCCAGGAGCCTGACGGCAGAGTTCTTCGACCACGCTGTCCTCCATGCCGAGGATGGCCAGCATGCCGCCTGTGCCTTCCGGCACTGCCTCCTGCATGAGCCGACCCCGCAGCCGCACCAGGGATATCGCCGTGCGCCAGTCGAGGCTCTCCGCGGCAACCAGCGCTCCATACTCCCCGAGGGACAGGCCCAGCGCGGCATCAGCCTCGAGGCCATGCTCCTCCAGAACACGCCATGTAGCGAGAGAGACCGTGAGAATCGCCGGCTGCGTCCATTCGGTGCGCCTCAGTTCATCGTGCGATGCCTCAAAGCAGATCTGTCTGAGAGGCAGTCCACACGCTTCCTCCGCCCCCTCGAACACCTCGCGCGCGACGGGGTAGGTCTCGTAGAGCTCCCTGCCCATGCCGGGGTACTGGGCCCCCTGGCCGGCAAAGAGCAGCGCCGTCCTGCTCATGCTCCTCCTTCCCGACGCAGCGCATCCTCCATGGAGTGCACCGCGCCGCAAGCGACGTAGTCGTGCGCCACACGTACGCCGTTGCGCACCGCCAGGGCGCGCGAACTGCCGTGGCACTTGATCACAGGACCTCTCACGCCGAAGAGCGGCGCGCCGCCATATGTCGCGTAGTCGAGTCGTTTGGCCACGGAGCGCACCCGCTCATGCACCAGAAAGCCCCCGAGCCGCGTCTGAAACCCCTTGGCGAGTTCATCGCGCAGCAGACTGAATACGCCACTACCGACACCTTCGATGACCTTGAGCGCGATGTTGCCGACGAAGCCGTCGCAGACCACAACGTCGACGGTGCCCGCGATCAGGTCCCGGCCCTCGATGTTGCCGATGAACCGCAGCGGCTGCTGCTTAAGCAGGTCGTATGCGCCGCGGACCATTTCATTGCCCTTTCCTTCCTCGACTCCGATGTTGAGCAGGGCAACGCTCGGCTCGCTCCGCTGCAGTACCTGCTCGGAGTAGAGGCTCCCGGCCAGGGCATATTCAACCAGATCTTCCGGCCTGGCATCCACCGACGCGCCAGCGTCGAGCAGCAACAGGGGCTGGCCCGAGATGGTGGGCAGCACGACGCCCAGGGCAGGGCGGCGCATGATCTTGCCCAGGCTGAGTAGCGACGCGGTCATCAGTGCACCGGTGTTGCCGGCGCTGACGAAGGCGTCGGTCTGGCCCTGGCGCACGGACTCGACACCTATCACGATTGACGAGAGCCGCTTCTGGCGCACTGCTTGCGCAGGTTTCTCGTGCGGGCCGATCTCCTCGGGCGCCTCGATCAGGACATAATCTGCACCGGCGGTATTCTCCTGGGTCAGAAAGGGTGCAATCCGCTCCTCCCGCCCGACGAGCCCGACGGGAATGCCAAAGCTGCGCGATGCTTCGAGGGCTCCGATCACCACATCCGCCGGAGCATGGTCGCCGCCCATGGCGTCGACGGCAATGCGCATCTACTGCTCCCCTTCCGTGAGCACCTCGAACTTGCCCCGGAACACCTCGTCGCCACCGGCCCGCAGGATCGCAAGCACAACCTGACGACCGCTGCTGCGCCGGATCACCATCGCCTTGCAAATCAGGGTCTCGCCTACGGCTACGCCCCTGCGAAAGCGCATCCGCGCCAGCGGGATGACCGGTCGGTCGAGGTCGACCACGGCCAGCGCCAGCGTCTCGGCCTGCGCATAGAGAAAGTGTCCCTGCACGCGCTCAGAGTTCCGGAACGCCATGTCGCGCGTCGTCACGATGCGGCTGAGTCCGCGCAGCCCGGGCTCCAGATCCAGAATCTCACCAAAGACCTCGCGCGCTGCCAGCAGCTTGGTGGCGCCGTACGCCTGCTCCGCCACGCCGAGCGCGCGCGCCCGCATCTCCGGGATGCCGAGCGCGAGGCGGTCAAGGCGGATCGTCTGCACACTGACGGTCAGCCGGTCGGCAAGTTCGCGGTCGGTCACGAAGGGATCTTCCCTCAGAGCAGCCTGGACGAGAGACCTTCTGGTCTGCCGTTCCACCGTGTGATCCTTCCTACCTAGTGTTAGCACCAAGTATATAGCCCGATGAAAACGATGACAACCTTGGCGTAGGGAAAGGAAAACCCCGGGGTCATACCCCCGGGGGCCTGTGCCCTCAGTCGACCTTGACGACCTCGCGCCCGTCGTAATAGCCACAGTTGCGGCAGGCTTGGTGCGGCGTGTGCAGCTTCTTGCACTGCGGGCACGGCACCAGGGTGATCGGACTCAGCTTCCAGTTTGCGCGCCGCGCGTCACGGCGTGCCTTCGAATGCTTGCGCTTGGGAACAGCCACGATACTACTCCTCTCTAGGATGCAGCAGTTTGGCGAGCGGAGCCAGGCGAGGGTCCTGGTCGTCGTCGGTACATCCACAGGGCCCCTCGTTCAAATCCTTGCCGCACTGCGGACAAAGCCCGCGACAGTCTGGTGCGCAGAGCACGCGCATCGGCTCGGCGAGAACCACCGCCTCATGGACAACGGGCCCAAGATCGATCGTGTCCATGGTGATGAGCGGAGCCTCTCCGCTCGTGTGGAACGTCTCCTCGACGTCAGCTTCCACAGGCAGTTGCACGTCCCGCAGACAACGGGCACATGCGCGTTGCAAGGTAGCGCTGACGCGCAAGTCGACCTTGATCCCATCCTCGCCAAGGGTCGTGGCTTGTCCCTGCACCGCCAGATCACCGACAAGGCCGAGATCTGGCAGATCCTCAGCGGACACCCTGAACTCGACCGCCTGCTGGGAGCCCACCGGCTGGCCCCTGAGATCCCCGACGGCTACGCCGAGCATGGGCACCACCTCAACTTCGCCTAGTATACGGTCGCCCCCGAGGGGCGTCAACTCGAGCCAGCGTCGCCTCCCTCGCCCAGAACGACCTGCATGCGTCGCGCCAATTCCTGACTCTCGGCGATCACCTGGCGCAACCGCTGCAGATTCTGCCTGAGCTCCTGCGTAAACTCCTGCTGCGCCTGGGCGATCAGTTCTGCCTGTGCCGTCGATCCGAGCACCCTGCCAGCCTGCGACCTCGCGCGTCGCGAGATCTTGCGCAAAGAGCCCGTCGCATCCGCCGACGCTTGCGATGTCGCCTGACCCTGCCCCGACTGTCCCTGCTGCGCCGACTGCGCTTGCTGCCCCGACTGCGCTTGCTGCCCCGACTGACCCGCTTGTCCCTGCTGACCCGCTTGTCCCTGCTGACCCGCTTGTCCCTGCTGACCCGACTGCGCTTGCTGACCCGCTTGGCCCTGCTGCAAAGCCTGACCCGCTTGTCCCTGCTGCAACAGTTGACCTTGACCTGCGCCGGTCGCCTGACCGTCAACAGCCTGCTGCCCACCGGAAGATGTCCGCTGCTGCCATGCCATGGCCAGCTGCCGCAGGAGTTGGGGAACATCTGCTTCTCCGCTCGTTCCACCGCCCGGCAGCGACGCACCAGCTCCCAAAGCGCCTGTGGCTGCCTGGGCGCCTCCCCCGCCGGACATCCCGTCGGATACGTAGCCGGCGCCCTGCGTCTGGCCTGCAGGCTGCTGCTCCGATCCACCCATCGCAGGCGGTTTTGCGCCACTAGCGCTGGGGTTGGCCTGAGCCGCGGAGCCGCTCTGCCCCTTCATGGCCACACCCGCCAAGAGCCGCTGCAACTCCTGTTGCACCATCTGTTGAACCTGCTGCTCGTCCGCCACCTGCATATGCATCCCCCTGCCGTCATCCAGGTGAGGGCGCCGTCAGCTCTTGCGCAATGCGGCGAGGGCCTGGTTCAGCGTCCCGACAGGTATGATGCGCATTTTCTTGGTGATACCGAGCGCGCGCGCCTCCGTCACAGCGTCGCCGTAGTCTCCGCGTGGCACGAGGAAGATTTTGGCGCCGGAATCGTATACCGTCACGACCTTCTCCTTGATGCCGCCGATGGCGCCGACATCACCGTACGCATCGATCGTGCCCGTTCCCGCCACCGTGCTGCCATGCGTGAGGTGCCACTGCGGACGCAACTGGTTGATGATCGACAGGCTGAACATCATTCCGGCGGACGGCCCAGAGATCGAGCCGGTCTGGATGTGGATCTTGAGTGGCACGACAAAGCCGGGGTCGTCGGTTCCGATGAGGGCACCAACCATGGCATGGCCCTTGGTCGTCGTACTCGCCACCGTACCCACCACGATGTGTAGAACCTTGCCGTTGCGACGGACAGTCATGGTGACAGACGTCCCCGGCTTCACCGTACCCATGAAGTTCAAAAGCTCCTGGTCGACCATCATGGAACGCCCGTTCACCGCCGTGATGACGTCCTGGGGCTTGAGCTTGCCCGCCGCAGGCATTCCCTGCTCCGTCCCATACACGAGGACGCCCTTGCCCGTCTCGCGTGCGGGCAGACCGATGGCGCGCAGAGCCGCCACCTTGGCCATGAGGTGGCTCTCCGACATGAGCTGCTGGTTCATCTGCTCATACTGCGTTTCCGACACGCCAGTGCCAAGCAGTTCGCTCGCTGGCAGCACCTCACCGTACGGCGTGAAGCGTCCGACGAGGTAATAAAGGAGGTTCGCCGGCTGGATGTCCACGGCCACCATCAGCATCTGTCCTGCAGGCGCCTTGCGCACGCCTTGCACCTGGACGATCTGGTTCAGGTTCTCGGTAATGCCGGGCAGGATGACATAGTCGCCGGTCGGGGTGAACCATAGGGCGGCAGCTACTACCACGACGCCGATCACGATGCCCAGGAACCATTTGAGTCCCCTAGCCACGCCCTGCCAGCTCCTTCTTGTGCAGGATTGCGCGCAACGCGTCCAGTTGGACGAGAGCCGCGGCGCGCCCGGCTTCGATCAGCCGCTGAGCGCCTCCTGCCGCGGAAGCGTTGGCCGCCACAACCGGAGGTTCGATGATGATATCCGCGCCGTCGTGCCAGTGGCTGATCTCTCGCTGCATGATATCAAACGATTGCATCACGACGTCGAAGGCGTTGCGTACCTGAGCCTTCTGCCCAGGCTCCATCATGCCCAGTGCAACGGCGATGACGTGCTGCGCTCCCAACTCGTGCGCGGTGCGCACCGGTACCCGCTCCAGCACCGCGCCGTCGACCAGCAGCCGATCGCCGATCCGCACGGGGGCAAAGATGCCAGGCATCGCGCTTGACGCCCTGGCCGCCCGCGCGGCCGCCCCTCGCGTGAAGACAACCTTTTCGCCCCGTTCCACATCGGTGGCCACGATGGCCAGAGGTGGGCGCATCTCCTCGAGTCGGCGGTCGCGCGTGAGCAGGCGTACGACTCCCTCGAGCCTCTGTCCTCCGATCAGGCCCATGCGGGTAGGCCTCAGGTCAAGGAGGTGACTGCGGCGAAGACCCAGGCCCAGTTGTAAGAGCTGATCCCCGTTCAATCCCGCGCCGTAGAGGGCTCCGATCACGGCACCTATGCTGCAGCCGACGACGAAATCCGGGCGGAGATCATGCTCCTCCAGCACTGAAAGCACGCCGATATGGGCGTAGCCGTAGACGCCTCCTGCACCCAATGCCAGTGCGACGCCGCCCTGCGTCACGCGCATCGCACCTCCCGCCTCGCAGCAGAAAGTCGGATCTAGCGTTGGACCGGCGGGTGAATCCTATGCCCGCGGTGCGGCAAGGCGGCGGAGCGCCTCGGCCACCGCAGGGGTGACAAAGTCCTCGACCGGAGCATCGAATTGCGCCATCTGCTTGACGAGGGAGGAGCTGAGGTACGCGTAGCGGCTCTTGGTGAGCATGAAGAACGTTTCTACGGTCGGCTCGAGGTGGCGGTTCATCATGGCGAGCTGCACCTCATAGTCGAAATCGAGCACGGCCCGGAGGCCTCGCAGTATCACGTTCGCCTCGTGCTCTCTGGCACAGGCGACGGTGAGTCCGCCGAACCTCGTGACGGAAACGTTCGGGATGTCAACCAAGGCGGCGCGCAGGAAACCTTCGCGCTCCGCCACGCTGAATACCGGCCGCTTGCCCGGATTCTCAAGCACGGCGACGACGACATGGTCGAAGATGCGCGCCGCCCGCTCCACCACATCAAGATGCCCGCGATGCACCGGGTCGAACGTTCCGGGATAAAGGGCTCTCGCCACTCACACGTCGCCCCTTCCGAGAAAGCTCACTCTCGTCTGCCCGTACTCGGTCATCCGGAGCAGACGGTAGGTCTGCGGCAACAGCGGCGCCTCCTGTCGGGCGTGTTCCCACCCCACCACGCACTCGTCCGCCAAG
>JAJYNV010000360.1 GCA_021786135.1 Bacillota bacterium | reverse complement strand
CGATCTGCCGGAGCTGCCGCAAGAGGAAGACGCCGCCGAGGCAACCTAGGTCCGGAGCTGATGCTGTGCTCTTCCTCTGGGGACTTTTCGGCGTTCTGCTCGGGTCTGTCTTCAGTCTGCTCATTCCGGTCACTATCGCTTGCAGGCTGCACTGGCCGGGATACAGCGAGGCCGCCGTCAAGCTGGGACCTTTTCGCATGTCCAGCTGGTACGACAGGGGCCCGCGCAGAAGGAGGACGGGGCAGCGGCAGACCGAGCCGCGCCAAGGGACGGGCCAGCCGCTGGGCCCGTCGGTGCATCATGCCGTCGCCGCCATCGACGCGTTCTTTGCCACGCTGCGCCGGGTACCTGTCAAGAAGGCGCAGCTCGCGGCCGAGGGCGGCGTCGGCGACCCCGCGGCGACTGCACTCCTCTACGGCGCAGCCTGGGCCCTCGTCGGCGGACTCGTAACGGCCAAGGGAGAGCCGGTGGAAATCGTGCTGACGCCCAGGCTGGAAGGACCGGCTGGAGGACGGCTCGATGCCCGGGCGGAGGTGTCCTTGACGTCTTTCCGACTCCTCCTCGGTGTTCTGAGAGCGCTGCGCGCCAGGAGGTGACACTCGGGAGCGAAGCCTCCGCTTGCCTGGCTGGGCAGGGTAACGGCCCGCCCGGCCAGAACCCTATGACGCTCCGATTTCTCAGCTCAGCGGGAGGAACTATGCTGCCGCCAGTCGCCGCGAAGAAGCCGCACCGCCATGAACTGCACGGCGATGTGCGTCTCGATCCATACCAGTGGCTGCGCCAGAAGGACGACCCCGAAGTCCTTGCCTACATCGAAGAGGAGAACCGCTACCGCGATCAGGTCATGGCGCCGCTGATGCCCCTGGCGGGGCACCTCTACGCCGACATGCTCGGTCACATCGCAGAGGACCGGGTGGAACCGCCGGTGCAGCACGGCCCGTATTTCTACTACCGGCGCCTGCAGAAGGGGCTTGGCTACCCGATCTACGCGCGCAAGCCGGCTCCAGAGCGCAGCGACCTCGCCGACGCCGCGGAGGAGGTCATCCTCGATCTCAACGCGCGCGCCGACGGTGGGGCCTTCTATGCGGTCACGCTCCTGCGCGTGAGCCCTGACCACAGCCGTCTCGCCTTTCTTGAAAACCGCGACGGCAGCGACCGCTACACCCTGCGCGTGAAGGATCTCGAGAGTGGCGACATGCTCGACGACGAGATCGACGGGGTGTTCCTGAGCGAAAGCCTGGAGTGGGACGCGAGCGGCCAGTATCTCTTCTACGTGAGCGTCGACGAGCAGCAGCGTCCCTGTCGGCTCTGGCGGCACAAACTGGGCGACCGCGGCACGGACGCCCTTGTCTACGAGGAAGGCGACATCGCCTTCAGCCTCAGGCTCTATCGCGCTCGCAGCGGGCGCCATGTCTTTCTCCAGTCGTCCTCCAAGGAGACGGGCGAGGTTCGCTACCTGCGCTCCGATCGGCCGCTGGACGAGTTCACGCTCTTTCAGCCGCGCGAGCAGGGGGTGGAGTACGAACTCGAGGATTGGGGCGAGAACTTCCTCGTCCTGACGAACCAGGGGGCGGAGAACTTCCGCCTGCTCCAGGCGCCTGAGCTGCGCCCGCAGGCGCTCGAGCCTCTGTTGCCATACCGTCCGGACATCTATCTCCAGGGGGTCTACCCCTTCCGCGACGCCCTTCTGCTCGCAGGACGCCAGGAGGGGATGCGACAGGTATGGGTGTTGCGCGGCGGGCAGCTTGACCGCCTTGACTGGTCCGAGCCGCTCTACGTCGCTCAGGTGTGGGACAACCGGGAGTACGCGACCGATCGCGCGTTGATTGCGTACTCGTCCCGTCTTACGCCGGAGACGATCTACGAAATCGACCTGAGCTCCCTCGAACTTGTGCCGCTGCAGCAGGAGGAGGTGCCCGGCTACGCGCCGGGGCCCTATCGCCAGCAGCGCCTCTGGGCCACGGCGGAGGACGGCGCCCTGGTGCCGATGTCGGCGGTCTACCGCAGCGACCTCGGCCCGCTCCAGGAACGTCCGCTGATCCTTTACGGCTATGGATCGTACGGCATGCCGAGCGAGCCTGCCTTCGACTTCAAGCTCCTGCCGCTGCTGGACCGCGGCGTCGTCTTCGTCACCGCGCATGTGCGCGGCGGCGGGGAGATGGGCCGCTCGTGGTACCAGGGCGGAAAGCTCCTGCACAAACGCGAGAGCTTTACCGACTTCGTCTCTTGCGCCCGGGAACTCGTGCGCCAGGGCTGGACGACGAGGGAACGGCTTGCGGCCATGGGCCGCAGCGCGGGCGGTCTCCTGATGGGCGCCATCGTCAACCTCGCACCCGGCCTCTTTGAGGTCGTGTCGGCTGGCGTGCCGTTCGTGGATGTCGTCACGACGATGCTTGACGCGAGCATCCCGCTCACCAGTCTCGAGTGGGACGAGTGGGGCAATCCGGCGGACGAGGAGTACTACCGCTACATGAAGTCCTACAGCCCCTACGACAACGTGGCGGCACAGGAGTATCCGCATCTCTACGTCTACACAGGCATCAACGACCCGAGGGTCGGCTTCTGGGAGCCGCTCAAGTGGGTGGCGCGACTGAGGGCGACGAAGACGGACGGCCACGACATCGTCCTGAGGACGCTCATGGGCGCGGGCCACGGCGGAGCGTCGGGCCGCTATGAGCGCCTCAAGGAGTTCGCCGAGGAATACGCCTTCGTACTGCACCATCTCGGCATCGACGCCTGACGGCCGATCAGCAGCGGTAGGCGCTATGGGCGCGTGGCGCGCCTCCTGCCTCCTCTGGCTCGGGTCCTGGCAACTGCGTTGGGGAGCGACCGACTCTGAACTCAGCAGGCTCATGCCCGGCGACGAGATGGTCGCGCGCCCGAGATCCGACGCCAGGCCTGACGTGGCGGTGGTGGCGCGAACCCCTTCAGATCCTGCGGCGTGGGCTTGTCGCGAGGGCTTCGGCCAGCTTTGCAAGGCCGAGCGCAGCCTTTGCCGGCGGAAGCTGCACGTAGTTGAGCCGGGCATAGCCGTCCTCCGCACCGTACAGTCGGCCGGGGGCGTAGGCGACGCCCAGATCCACGGCGTGTTCGAGGCGCTGCTGATCCGGCTGTGCGTCGCCGAGTCGCAGCCAGTAGTGGAGACCGCCAGCCGGCGACGCCCATGTCGCGCCAAGCGAGGCAAGCGCGCCGAGCGAGCGTTCGAATGCATCCCGACGTTCCCGCAGGGCGAGCGACACGGCTCTGAGGTGATCTGGCCACACCGGGTCGACGAGCAGGGTCGCCGCGATTGCCTGCACGAGGCCCGGTGTCCCGGCGTCGATCTGGCTGCGGATCTCGGCCAGCCGCGCGATGATTGCTCTCGGACCTGCGATCCATCCGATGCGTAGTCCCGGTGCGACGATCTTCGAGAGGCTGCCCACGTACAGGGCCGAGTGCCGCGAACCGAGCTGGAAGAGTGGTGGCGGCGGCTTCGGCGTACCGGCGACCTGCAGGTAGGCGAAGGCGTCATCCTCGACAAGCGGCAGGTTCCAGCTGCTGCAGAGCGCCAAGACGGCCCGGCGCCGCTCCAGACTCAACGTCGCGGCGGTGGGATTGTGGTAGGTGGGATTCAGCCAGACCATGGACGGCCGGTGGCGGCGTACGAGTTCGTCGAGCGCGTCCGGCAGAATGCCGTCACGATCCATGGCAATCGGCAATAGGCGGACGCCGCACGACTGGAAGAGCGCCTGCGAGTAGTAGAAAGAGGGCTTCTCGATCGCGATGGCGTCACCGGGATGCAGGAGCCCCCTGGCCAGGAGGTAGAGCGCCTGCTGGGCACCGGCCGTGATCATGACCGACTTTGGATCTATGTCGGCGCCCAGGTGCCGCTTCATCTCGAGGCAGACCGCTTCGCGCAGGCGCGGCAGCCCCAGCTGCTGCCCGTAGCCGAGCACCGCGCCCAGGTCGACGTCGGCCAGCAGGCGGTGCAGGCCATCTTGCGGCCAGAGGTCGGGCCCGATGTCGGCCTCGGAGAAGTCTAGGATGTCGCCTCGCTGGCGGGTCTGCGCGATCTTGCGCGCGAGCGGGGCCATGGGCCGGAATGCTGCGCGCTCGAGGTAGCGGGGCCAGTCCGGCGTCATGCCCCAGAGGTCGCCGCGGACATACGTGCCGCTGCCTTGCCTGCGGTCGACGAGTCCCCTTGCCTGCAGTTCGAGGTAGGCGGTCGCCACGGTGCTGCGATTGAGCCCGAGCTGCCTGGCGAGGGTGCGCTCTGGCGGCAGGCGCGTCGCAGCTGGCCAACTCCCCTCATGGATGCCCGAGACCAGCCAGCCCACAAGGTCCCGCACCGTCCTCGGTTCGTCGCTCATTTCGCACCTCCAATAAAATGGCTGGCGCATAATCCGAGAATTGGCTGGTGATGATGGCGCCACTTGCCTCTAAAATAGCATCCAACGCCACACAGCACGACATGAGTCCCAGCAGACCCAAGGAGGGCATCCCGTGCTTCAGGCTTGGCACCAGGGAATCCGGCCGTTTGTCCTTGCGCTTGTGCCTGCTGCATCGCACGATCGCCTGCGGCGCCGCTTGGCGCAGCTCCTGGCAGGGCTCGCTCTCTATGGCGTCAGTGACTCGCTCCTGGTCCTGGCCCATCTGGGGCTCGACCCTTGGGACGTCTTCCATCAGGGGCTGGCCCGGCACACGGGCATTCCGATCGGGACATGGTCGATCCTGGTGGGCGCCGCAGTGCTCCTGCTGTGGATTCCGCTGCGCCAACGCCCTGGCATCGGCACTCTGCTGAACGCCCTCCTGATCGGCAGCGTCATGGACGTCGTCCTCGCGCTGTTCGCGCCGCCGGTGGCCCTCGGTCCTCGCGTCGCACTGCTCGCCGGGGGTGTCTTCCTGAACGGGGTGGCCACGGGCTGCTACATCGGCGCAGGGCTCGGCCCCGGGCCGCGCGACGGCCTGATGGTCGGCCTCGCCGCGCGTGGGTACTCCCTGCGCCTCGTCAGGACATTGATCGAGCTGAGCGTACTCGTCACAGGTTGGCTTCTCGGTGGCGACGTCGGCTGGGGCACGCTCGCCTACGCACTCGCCATCGGTCCGCTCGCGCAGATCTTCATCCCGCGGTTCACGGTCGCGCAGGGGCGCACCGCACCGCTTGCGGCAGTCCAGCTGGCCGACGGAGTACGCGGCGGTTGCGAATGAATGAGCCCCCTGGCGACTGAGTGCTCGCCGGGGGGCCTTGCCTATGCTTGATGTCGGTGCAGAGCGGGGACCGACTGCGTCACTACGCTCTCCCCGACCGCATCCTTCTCGCCACCCCGCAAGGAGTGGATGGCGAGCTTGTGCGCGCCCGGCTGCTGGGACGCGATCGTGAGGCAGGTGCCATCGCCGGGCACGATGGTCCAGTTATGCAGGTTGTGGAAGACGGTCTCGGTGCTGCCTGAAGACTGGACCGAGAAGAAGAGACCGTCCATAACTCGGCTCAGCGCGCCTCTATGTGTCTGCCCAATCCGCGCGCCACGTGGGCGTGAAGCGGGTCGATTGGGATGTCCGCAAGTGCATCGCGCGCACGCAGGCTAAGCGTCGATCCGCATCGGTGGACATGGTCGATATGGGGCAAGCATTCCCGAGCATAGGCGAGACTTCGCTCACTTGGCGCCACCACGCGCTCTTCCTCGCGGGCGGTGCGCACTCTACAATGGCCACAAGGGAGGCCTCGATGTGGGGGAGAGGGTCCGACCGCTCGACGTGACCCTTGCCCTGCGCGCAGCCCAGGCCCGCTCCGGCCGTGGACTGACGGAGGAGCAGGCGCAGCGCATTGCCCTCATCCTGCTGCGGCTCGCCAAGGTGCCGGCCGTCGCGATCACGGACAGCGTGCGCATTCTCGCCTATGTAGGTAGGGGTTGCCCGCATATGCACGCGGGACAGCCGGTGCAGACCCGCGCCACGCGCCAGGTGCTGAGGACGGGTGAAGTGGCCGCCATCGAGCGGAAGGCGGACCTGCAATGCCCTGTCACGGGTTGTCCCTGCGCCATCGAGGCCGCCGTGATCGCGCCTCTCAAGCTGCAGGGCGAGGTGATCGGCACCGTCAAGCTCTACGACGTACTGCCCGGCCCCATGCCGGACTATGTCCGCAGGCTCGCCGTCGGCATCTCGGAATTGCTGAGCCTGCAGGTGGAGGTGCAGGAACAGGAGCATCAGCTCGAGCTCCTGGCGCAGGCGCGGCTCGAGGCGCTGCAGGCGCAGATCAGGCCACACTTCCTGTTCAACGCCCTCAACACGGTCATCGCCACCAGCCGTGTCGACCCTGATCTGGCGCGCGAGCTGCTGCAGGAGCTCGCCGGGTTCCTGCGGCACACGATCAGCTACCGCGGCGACCGGACCACCGTCGCCGACGAAGTGGCGTTCGTCGAGCAGTATTTGAAGATCGAACAGGCGCGCTTCGGTTCACGGATTGCAGTCCGCCTGGCCATCTCGGCCCAGGTGCTGCGTGCCGATCTGCCGGTGCTGTCGCTGCAGCCGCTGGTCGAGAACAGCATAGTGCACGGTCTTGCGCCCAAGGAGGGCCGCGGCCATCTGACGGTGGCGGCGCGCCAACGCGGGGGCCATCTCCAACTCGCGGTGGTGGACGACGGCGTGGGGATGCCGTACGATCGCCTGCGGCGCCTCTACAGCCAGGACGTGAGTTCGATGGGCCTTGGCATCGCCAATATCGCCGGCCGCCTTGAGGCGCTCTATGGCTCCCAGGCGAGGCTCCGGCTGCGCAGCCGCGAAGGCAGGGGCACGGCGGTGTTTCTGGAGCTGCCGCTGCGCATGCAGGAGGCGGGTGCATGACACTCAGAGCACTGATCGTGGATGACGAGCCGCCCGCGCGCGCGGAACTGCGCTACCAACTCGAACGGCAGGCCGATGTCGAGGTGATCGGCGAGGCGCAGAGCGCGCGGGAGGCCATGGCCCTCATGGACGCGCTGCCCTACGACGTGATCTTTCTCGACATCGAGATGCCTGCCCTGGATGGCATCGGACTGGCCGAGAGGATGGCAAAGCGCGGTGACGGCCTGCCGCTCGTCGTGTTCGTCACGGCACACGACCGCCACGCCCTGCGCGCCTACGACGTCGAGGCCGTGGACTACCTGCTCAAGCCTGTGGACGCGCGGCGCCTCGAAGCGACGATCGAGAGGCTGCGGCAGAGGTGTGCGCGCGGCCAGGGCGCCACGGCCTCGAGAGGGCAGTCGGAGGATCCGCCCCGATTCCTCTCCGGTCACGACGGGGAGAGCGCCTTTCCCGTGGCACTCGACCGGATTTCCTATCTGGCGGCGCAGGGGGACGCAGTCCACCTGGTCACCACCGAGGGGCGTCAGTTGCAGCTGCGCGGCACGACCTTGACCGAGATCGAGCGCCTCCTGCCGCCCGACCGCTTCTTCCGCTGCCATCGGGCCTACCTCGTGCAGGTGCACGAGGTAGCGGAGATCCAGCCGTTCTTCAACGGCACGTACCTCCTGCGCATGAGAGGAAGCCGCGACGAGGTGCCGGTGAGCCGCAGCCGCGTCCGGCCGCTCAAGGAGCTCTTCCGTCTGGCGTGATTGTGGCGCCGCGACGGCTCAGTGTCGGGCGCCCACGGTCTCCACGACGTTGATCACGATCAGCACCAGCATCAGCACGACATAGGCGCGCAGGGCCCAGAGAACGAGCGAAAGACCGCGCGAGAAGCCGCGCCGGCCAAGGTGGGTCCGCTCTTTCGCCGCGACGAGCTGGTCGTCTTCGAGCAGGGTGAGCACCTGCTCGCTGTCGATCTCCTCTGGCGTGCGCTTCGGAGACAAGGCGATTCCTCCTAGCTCCCGATCAGATGTGGGAAGACGGTGGTGATGCCGTAGAAGAGGCCGACTCCGATGAGGAAGATGGTGATCGTGCCACCGAAGACGTTTGCCCAGATGCCGTTCCTGTGCTCGCCCATGACGGCCGGGTCGTTCACCAGGAGCAGCAGGAAGACGAGCGCCGGCGGCATGGCCAGAACGGCGATCACGTTGACCATCAGGATGATGTACTCGAGCGGCGCGCTCGGGATCAGCACCAGAAGAGCCGCGAGGATTGCCGAGGCGAGGAGGATGGCGTAGAACGGCCACGCCTCGCGCAGCGGGCGATTGAGGCTGTGGCCGGTGTGCAGCACTTCTCCGAAGGCGTAGGCAGATGACGTGGAAATGGTGATGACGGCCACCATGCCCGCTTCGAAGATGCCGATGGCAAAGAGAGTGGCTCCGACGTGGCCGACCCAGGGCATGAGAGCCTGCGCGAACTGCGCTGCCTGGAAGTTCTGCGCGCTGACACCATGCTGGTAGAGGGGCGCTGCGGCGACGATGGCGCCGATGCCGAAGGCGGCGGCGAGCAGCGTGCCCAGCATCGCGTCGAGACGTCCGCTGCCGATGTCCTTGGGCGTCAGCCCCTTGTCGACGACGGAACTCTGCTGGAAGAAGAGCATCCATGGCGTGACGGTGGCGCCGATGTCCGCCATGAGAAGGAGCAGCATGCTGCCGGTGATGCCTCCCGGCAGGGGGCCGAAGTGGATGAATGACTGGCCGATCGAAGACCAGTCCGGATGACTGAGCAGCGCCGCGGGGATGAAGAGCGCGTTGAAGGCCGCAAGGGTCAAGGTGGCGCGTTCCCAGGTCCAGTACCTGCCTGTCGTGACCACGAGCAGCACGATCACCACGGCGCCGGCCACCGAGACGAGCGGCGGTATGCCGAAGAAGCCCAGGCCCGCCCTTATGCCGATGAACTCGGTCACGAGGGTGAGGAAGTTGCC
>JAJYNV010000107.1 GCA_021786135.1 Bacillota bacterium | reverse complement strand
TGGGCGCGGAGGTCGCGATCGCGGGCTCCAACCCGCTCTCCACCCAGGATGCCGTCGCGCAGGCTCTTGCCGCGCGCGGAGTCCACGTCTACGCCCGCCACGGCGCAGCGGTGGAGGAGTATTTCGGCTACCTCGACAAGGTTCTTGCGCACCGTCCCACGCTCGTCGTGGATGACGGGGGCGACCTTGTGACGCGTCTGCACCTCTCACAGCCCGAGCTGCTCCAGAGCCTGAAAGGCGGCACGGAGGAAACCACCACAGGCCTCGTGCGCCTGCGCGCCATGCATGCCGCGGGGGATCTCAAGGTGCCGATGATGGCCGTCAACGACGCCAAGATGAAACATCTCTTCGACAACCGCTTCGGCACGGGCCAGTCGGTGGCCGAGGCGGTGATGCGCGCGACCAACCTGACCATCGCCGGACGGTACGCGCTCATCGTCGGGTTCGGCCAATGCGGCAAGGGTGTCGCGCAGCGATTCAGGGGACTCGGCGCGCGCGTCGGCGTCGTGGACATCGATCCCGTCAAGATGAACGAGGCGTGGCTGGACGGCTACGACGTCGGCACCATGGATGACCTCGCACCCAAGGCGGACATCGTCATCACCGTCACCGGCGCCGTGCGGGTCGTCCGCCGCGAGCACCTGGAACGCATGCGCGACGGCGTGCTGCTCGCCAACGCCGGACACTTCGACGTCGAGATCGACAAGGTGGCCCTGGGCGAGCTCTCGGACTCCGTGGAGCGCGTACGCGAGAGCGTGGATGCCTATCGTCTGCCTGACGGGCGCAGGCTCTACCTCCTGGCAGAGGGACGCCTCGTCAATCTCGCGGCAGGCGACGGTCACCCTGCGGAGATCATGGACCTCTCGTTCGCCGTCCAGGCACTCGCCCTGCTGCATGTGGCCGCTCACCGTCTGCCGCCGGGCGTGCACCAGTATCCCGATGAGCTCGATCAGCAGGTGGCCAAGCTGTCGCTGGACGCGCGCGGTATCGGCCTCGAAGTCGAGACGCAAGAGCAGGTGCGCTACCGCACCACGTGGCGGGAGGGCACCCAGTGATCAGACTCGAGTCCGCCACCCTGCTCACGCCGGAACGGCAGATCCCCGCCGGCGTGCTCGTGCTCGACGGGGCGCGCATCGCTTATGCGGGCCCGGCCGCCGATGCCCCGCCCACGGCGCCGTACGACGAGGTCCTGTCGCTTCCAGGCCGCGTCATCATCCCCGGCTTCGTCAACACCCACACGCACCTCGCCATGCAGCCCCTGCGCGGCTGCGCGGACGACGTGCCCTTGATGCCATGGCTCGAGGAACACGTCTGGCCGATCGAGGCCCGTATGACCGCGGAAGACATCCTGCAGGGGACGCGCCTTGCCCTGCTCGAGGCAGTGGCGGCTGGCGTCACCTGCGTGAACGACATGTACGGCTCGATGGACCGCGTGGCGGAAGCGATCGGCGAAGCGGGCATCCGCGGCATGATCACACAGGGCCTGATCGGCGTGCAAGACCCGGAGCGCGAGAGCCTGCGCCGCGGCGTAGCGCTCTACGAGCGCTGGCAGGGCACCTTTAACGGCCGCCTGCGCGTGGCGCTGGGCCCGCACGCGCCCTACACCTGCCCGCCAGACTACCTCAGGGAGGTCGCGGACTACGCGACCGCTCTGCACGCGCCGGTGCACATCCATCTCGCTGAGACGCGCGGCGAGACGGAAGAGCTGCTGCGCCAAGGTACCACGCCGTCCGAGGTCCTGACGCGCAGCGGTCTCACGCGCGAGCACGTGGTGGCGGCGCACGCCGTATTCCCGGCGGAAGGCGACATCGAGCGCCTCGCGGGCCTCGACGTGGGAGTCGCGCACTGCCCGGTGTCCAACCTGAAGCTCGGCTGCGGCTTTGCGCCGACACGCCGCCTGCGCGAAGCCGGCGTCCCGGTCGGCATCGGCTCCGACGGCGCCGCCAGTGCCAACGTCCTCGATCCCTTCCTGAGCATGAAGGCAGCCGCCTGGATCGCCAAGGGCACCGCAGAGGACGCGGCGGCACTCACCGCGCCGGATGTGCTGCGCATGGCCACCCGGGAGGGCGCGCTGGCGCTCGGCTGGCCCGAACTGGGTGCGCTCGAGCCCGGCTATCTCGCAGATGTAGTGGTCGTCGACCTGCGCGGCTACGCGGTGCAGCCGGTCTTCGACCCCTTTTCGGCCCTGGTCTACACGGCGACAGCCCAGCAGGTGGAGCGCGTCTACGCGTCGGGCCGTCTCGTCTACCAGGAAGGGCGCCACCTCCTGGTGGACGCGGGGGAGGTACTCGCATCGGGCCGAGCCGCCGCGGCACGCATCGCAGGACAGCCGCTCCTCTGATTCCAGCTTCATACCGCGGCGGGCCCAGCACTGGGCCCGCCGCCAACATTTTGACAATGCGCCGGCGCAGCCTCTCCGCTTCAATGAAAGAAAGCGTACAAGCGGGGGGACTAGTGCGTGCGACGCCTGATCTTCGATTTCGGCAGCGAGAACGTGCGCATGGGTGTGGAAGGCGGCAGGCGTCCGCCTCTCAGCGAACCGGCAGTGGTGGCGCACCGGCTGACCGGGGATGTCGTTGCCGTGGGGGAGCAGGCTTTGCGCATGATCGGCCGCACGCCCGAAGGTCTTGAAGCGGAACGGCCGTTCGTGCGGGGCGGCGTCCGCTCGCAAAGGCTGGCGGAAGCCCTGCTCAAGCATCTCCTTGCGCGGGTGGGCGGCCATGGCTTCAGGAGACCTGAAATCTGGATCGCGCTCGCCGCAGGGTCGAGCCCCATCGACCGGCGCGGTCTAGGCGTGCTTGCCCAGCGCGCCGGCGCGGGACGCGTGCGATACTGCTCGCTTTCGGCCTGCAGGGCGCTTGGGCTCGAACTGCCGCTCTTTCAACCGACAGGCACGCTCCTGGTGGACGTCGGCGCAAGCTGCACCCGCATCGAGCTGCTCTCGCTCGGACACTCGGTGGCGCAGCTCAAGGTGGAGATGGCGGGGGATCACATCGACGAAGCGATCACTCGCCTGATGCGCGACCGCTACAACCTGATGGTGGGCAGCGCGACGGCACAGTCGATCAAGCACGCCCTCCTGGGTCAAGGCTCGGATGAGGCCATCGCGAACGGCCGCGACCTCGTCACCGGCCTGCCGCAATCGGTCACGCTGGAACGCCAGGAGGTCCTGCCGGCCGTGGAGATGCTGGCGGACCAGATCGCGCACGGAGTGCGGGAACTCCTGCGCGACGTCTCGCCCGAACTCGTGGCAGACCTTGCGGAGCACGGCATATTCCTGACCGGCGGCGGCGCCAGGCTCGCCGCGCTTGCACCCATGCTCCAGGACCGGCTCGACTTGCCGCTACAGCTCGATGTGGAACCCGAGCAGACGATCTGCAAGGGCCTGCAGCTCGCGCTCGACCCGAAGAACGGCCAGAGACTGCGCCTCCGCTCCGCCTGAGGCCCAAGCAGCGGGGAGGCTCCGAGGGCAGCGATCGCTAAAGGAGGCCGCTGGGGGCGGACCATGGACCATTGGCCCAGCCAGGCCAGGGCAGGAGGCCGCGCATGAGCGCGGAATCTTTCCCTGTCCTGGTCCTGAGGAGGTAGCATGGATGGATCGTCGCTACGACTGGCGCCTCTTGCGTTACGACCACGTCGAACGTTCGGCTTGGTTCGATCGCTTCCACTGGCAGACCGACAGCGAGCTGCGCGCGCAACTTCGCAGCGCGAGCGGCCTCGAGGCTCAGCTCGGCGCAGCTGAGCCTCCCTGGCAGCAGATCCTGTCCATCATGCACTGGGTGCATGGCCTCTCAGAGCACTCGGAATGGGATGAAGCCCCAGACCTCAGCGCGCTCTCCCTGCTCGCGGATGTCCAGGCGGGCAGGATCGCCTTCCGCTGCCTCGAGTACGCGCACATGCTGCAACAGGTGCTGGCGGCGTTTGGATTCACGGCGCGGGTGGTGGGTCTGAGACGGGAGAGTTCGGACCAGGGTCTTGGCAAGGCGCACGTCGTCGTGGATGTCTTCAGCCCTGAGCACGTCAAATGGGTCGAGCTCGATCCCCAGTTCGACACGGCCTATCAAGACCTCGACGGGCGCCTGCTCTCGGCGCTCGAGGTCCACGATCTCCTGCGCAGCGGGCGTCTCTCGCGCGTCCTTCCAACCGCCGATCGCAGGCTGCGGGCCGGCTGGACCGACGTTTCCGCGAAAGACACCTCCGTCTACGCGGAGATCGACGTGGCCGAGGGCTTCCAGCGCGACGAGTTCTGGGACATGCTGCCCGAGCACGGCGACTACGAGAGCTTTTGGCGCCACTGGATCGCGAACCACTACCACCTGACCTACGGCATGCAGCTCGGACTCGTCCGGCCCAAAGCGACCGCCCAAGACGAGACCCTCTTCCTCTACGAACCCGGTGACCTGCCGCCGATCGCCTTTCAGCGCCTGCGCCAGAACGTCATCTTCACCCGCGACCGCGCCAGCGTCGAGTTCCCGGTGGACGGGGTCGAACTGCAGTGGACCGTGGCAGAAGCGGGGGAGGACATGCCGCTCGCGGCAACCCGCCATCTCACCCTCCACATGCGTCATTCGATGCCGTGGTTTGACCACTTCCTCGTATCCCTCGACGGCAAGGAGGCGCTGGTGCGCCAGCCGTCCTGCCCCGTATCCCTGCACCAGGGCGAGAACGATATCCGTGTGACGCCGGTGAACGACGTCGGACGCCCGGGCAGCGAGGCCAGGCTCGTCATCGAGGTGCCTTAGGCCCCGTCCGGCCCAGGACTCAACCAGAGGGCCAGAGCAGGAATCGCCTCGGAATAACTGGAAAGTGCCTACGGATGTCGCCAGGCGATCAACCTGCTCTTCTGGCGCCCGTCCCGCACAGGAAGGACGCGGCCGCGCCCAAGTCTGGCCGCCAGGTCGATGTCGGCCTCGAACCCTGCGTCGATCAGCCGCTTGCCGTGCGGCGTCGTGCGCAGGGCGAGAGCGAGTTCGCGTCGGCGCGCCTTGAATGCAGCGATGGCGGTGAGCAGCAGATCGTCGAGTTCGACGTCCGGCAGTCCTGCGGCGATGGCCCCGGCGGTCAGCGCATCCTCGTACGAGAAGTGGCCATCGGTTCCGCTCATGACGATGAGGGCCTCCTCGATCTCTTGTGCGAGCAACCAGGTTGCCGCCAGCGGTGCTGTCGTCAGGCCGGCGAATGCCACGTCCTTGGCCGTGTGTGCCCGGGCAAGGGCCAGGGTGCCGTTGGTGGTCGTCAGCACGACCTCCCGGCCGCGCACCAGCGATGCGAGGTAGTCGCGCGGCGAGTTGCCGGCGTCGAAACCCTGAATCGCACGCATGCCCCGCTCGCCGCCGAGTACCGCAGAAGGCAGGCGGTCGCGCAGCGCGAACGCTTCGTCGACGCCCGCCACCGGCCAGACGGCGCGAGCTCCCGCCGAGAGCGCCACAGCAGCCGTGGTGGCGGCACGCAGGGTATCAATGGCGACAACGGCACGCCCTCGCGCCGCCGAAGGGACAAGAGCCTGTGCCGTGGCCACGCCCTGTAGCCGCAATGAAACCACTCCTTCTCCCGGAACTCGAAGACGATGGAGGAGACAGCTTGCCTTCACTCTACCTGATCAGGCATGGTCGCACCGAGTGGAACGCCGTCTGGCGCATCCAGGGTGATCTCGATATTCCGTTGGACGACGAGGGCAGAAGGCAGGCAGGCGCCGTGGCAAAAGCGCTCGATGCCGTGCCTCTCTGCGCCGTCTACGCGAGTCCCATGCAGAGGGCCGTGGAGACTGCCTCGGCCGTCGCCGTGACGCACGCGTTGCCGCTGCAGCTGGACGCAAGGTTGAAGGAACGCAACTGGGGCGCTTATCAGGGTATGCGGCGCGAGGAGGCGGCCCTGGCCCATCGGGCAGCCGAGGCGGAACTTCGCAGCGATCCTCGCTCCGCCCGCCCGCCTGGCGGCGAGAGCTTCAGCGAGCTCTCGCAGCGCGCGGAGGCTGCGCTGCGGGAGATCGCCGCCCGCCATGAGGGATCCATCGCGATCGTCTGCCACGGCGGCACCATCGTCGCCGGCCTCATGTCCCTCCTGGGCCTCGACAGCTGGCCCAAGGTGCGGTTTGTCATCGACAACGCGAGCATCTCCCTGCTCGACGTGACGCCGGATGGAAGGGTGGTAACCCATTACATCAACCGATGCGACCACTTGGCTTGACGCCTCCTTCGTTGCCGTAGATCTCGAGACGACCGGTTCCAGCGCTGCCCAGGACGCCATCCTCGAAATCGGGGCGGCCCGCTTCAGAGACGGCAGGGTCACGGAGGAATGGTCCACTCTGGTGGCTCCCGGTCGCCCCATACCGCCATTCATCCGGCAACTCACCGGCATCGACGACGCGATGGTGAACGGCGCGCCAGGCGTGGAGGAGGCCATCGAAGGCCTGCGTGCGTTTGTCGGCCAGGACCTCCTGGTCGCCCACAACGCCCCCTTTGATATCAGCTTTCTCGTCGCGAATGGTTGGGACAGGGCTCATCCGGTGCTCGACAGTCTCGACCTCTTCCGCCTGTCGCACCCGGACCTGCAGAGTCACGGCCTCGCCGCAGCAGCCGTGCGCTACGGGCTCGAGTTCCGCCACCACCGGGCTGGCGAGGACGCCCGCGTCACGGCACAGCTGGTCGGGATCCTGCGCGACGAACTGAGGCGCGAGGATCCGGCCCTGCTCGCCTTTGTAGCACGCCTGCTCGAGGGTCTCGACGATCCTCTCGCCGCCACCTTGCGCGAAGCCTCGCGTATCCATCCGACCGATGAGATCTGGCAGCCCGCGAGACCAAACTGGAGCTTTCCGGTCGCCCCTGCGCCGCGTCTGCCCGTCGATGCGACGGCCGCACTGGCGGAAGGCAGTCCCCTGATCGAGAGTTTGGGGCTCGAGCGGCGCGAGAGCCAGCGCGAGCTTCTGGAACTCGTGCAGGAGACGCTGTCCGAAGGCGGCTTCCTCGTCGCCGAGGCGCCAACAGGCACCGGCAAGAGTCTCGCGTACCTACTGCCCGCCATGGCCTTCGCCTTGCAGAGCGAGCAGAAGGTCGTGGTCTCGACCGGCACCAAGAACCTTCAGGAACAGCTGCTCCAGAAGGACCTGCCATCCCTGCTCGCCGCGACCGGCTGGCCGGTGCGCGCGCATCTGCTCAAGGGCCGGCAGAACTACCTCTGCCTCTGGCGCTGGGAGGGCGAGGTGGCGCAGGTCCTCGCACAGCTGCCCAGCGACGAGCGCCTCCATCTCGCCAAGGTTGCGTTCTGGCTGCACCGCACCGAAAGCGGCGAACGCTCGGAGGTCCAGATCGAGTCGGACCTGTGGTCCCGGCTCGAGGCCACGGCCGATGCCTGCAGCGGCGAGCGTTGCGCCGCCTACCGCGACTGCTACTTCTTTGCTGCGCGTCGCAAGGCCGAACTCGCGCACCTCATCGTCGTCAACCACGCGCTCCTGCTCTCCGACGCCGCCAGCGGGCAGACCGTCCTGCCGCCGTTCGAGCATCTTGTCGTCGATGAGGCGCACGGCCTCGATGCGGCGGCCACGGACCAGCTGGGAGGCGAACTCTCGCTGCGCGAGCTGCGCCGGCGCGGCCAGCGCGCGGCGGCCATCGGCGGCACCGCCTGCCGCGATGCCCAGCGCAGTGTCCATGAACACGCCCAGGCAGCCATCCATGCGGTGCGCAGCCAATTCCCGGGCCGGCGCTCCATCCGGCTGAAGCCCGACTTTCTCTCATCCGGGGAAAGTGGCGCCCTCCGCACTGCGCTTGAGGGTCTCGCCCTCGCGCTGGCGGACCTCGCACGGGCGGCGGAGGGTGTGGCGCAGGGAGCAGGGGAGCATCAGCAGGCGGAACTGCACGCCGTCGCGGAATCGACGCAGCGCGACGTGGGGCTGTGCAACCGCATCCTCCTGGCCGATCCGGCAGACGTCGTCTGGTGCGACCTGCCCGACCGCGACGAGCCGAGTTTCCATACCGCCCCGCTCTACCCGGGCGATCTCCTGCAGGAGGCGCTGTTCGGGCGACTGCGGGCAGCTGTTTTGACCTCGGCCACGCTGGCGGTCGGCGACGACTTCCGCTTCCTCCTCGAACCGATCGGTCTGGAGTCCGACCCGCGCGTGCACAGGACGGTTCTGCCCACCCCCTTCTTCTTCCGCGACCAGTGCGCCCTCCTCGTCCCGACCGACCTACCAGAGCCCAAGGAGCCGAGCTTCGACAGCCGGGCCCAGGACGTGCTCCTGCGAGCCCTGGCGGTCGCCGGCGGCCGAACGCTCGTCCTCTTCACCGCGCACAGGCAGCTCCGTGCTTTCGCCACGGCGCTGCGCGAGCCTCTCGGGGCCCTCGGACTCAGACTTCTCGCCCAGGGCGTCGACGGCGCGAGATCACGACTGCTCGACGCCTTGCGCCAAGACGAGCGGGTCGTCGTCTTCGGGGCGCAGAGCTTCTGGGAGGGCGTCGACGTCGTCGGTTCAGCCCTCGCCCTCGTCGTGCTCGTCAAACTGCCTTTCCAGCCGCCGGACCGGCCCGTCTGGGAGGCGCGACAGGAGGCGATCGAGTCTGAGGGCCGCTCGTCCTTCAACGAGATCAGCCTGCCGGACGCGGCACTGCGCCTCAAGCAGGGATTCGGCCGCCTGATCCGCTCCACGACCGATCAGGGCGCCGTCCTTGTCCTCGACCGACGACTGGCGACAGCCCGCTACGGGCGCTATCTCCCGGAGGCCTTGCCAGAGGCCCAACGCGGTATCGGGCCGGCCGGCGAGGTGCTGGCACGGCACGAACGGTTCCGGCCATGAAGGGTACCGCCCCCGCATAGCCTCGGGCAGG
>JAJYNV010000197.1 GCA_021786135.1 Bacillota bacterium | reverse complement strand
GCCTGAGCCGGCGCGGCATCGTCATCCTGCGCGGCCAGGACGTCCGCCCAACCGACCAGGTGACCGTTCGCACGCAGGTGGACCCGATGGCCGAGGAGCGCATCACCGTCGACACGCCGAGCAGCGATGCCTATGAGATCCTCACCGCATCGGATCGCCCCTATGTTCTCGTGACCGACGCGGCAGGCGAGGTCATCGGGCTCCTGACACTCATCGAGCTCGTGCACGCGCTCAACCAGCACGGCTCGGCCGACCGGCCGGTGCGCGAGATCCTCCCGCCGATGCCGCGGCCGATCGAAGCCGATGCGAGTCTCGACGACGCTTTGCGCCAGCTCGGCCAGTACGACGTCGACGCCCTGCCCGTGACCGACCAGGGGCAGGTGATCGGCGTCATCAGCCGGACTGCGGTGCTGCACGGTTACCGCCACGCCACCCTGCGCACGCTCACGATCAGCCGGCAGATCCAGGAGCTGACGCAGGACGCGGCCGATCTCGGCCAGTTCTTCGACGTCTACCTCAGGCCGACGTCGCCGGTGGTGGGCAGGCAGATCGTCGACCTCGGCCTGCCGCAGAGCGCCCTCGTCGTGGCCATCCGGCGGCAGGGCAAGGCGGTCATACCGCACGGTGGCACGGTGCTGGAGTCCGGCGACCGCGTCGTGGTGTTCGCCGCCGCAAGCGCCGAGGTGCCTTCCCTGCGCAGTCGCTTCGAGCCCTGACGGAACGCCGCGCGGAGCGACGCGAGCCGAGGCTAGCTGCCGGCGGATCCCGCGCGAGGGAAGAGGAGGACCGTTTCGAAGTATCCGGTCTTCTCGTCGTAGCCCAGGCGCAGGCGACCACCTGAGACTGCCGCCAGGCGCTGGACCACCGCGAGGCCAAGGCCAAATCCCTGGGCTGACGAGGATGGGTCGCCGCGGACGAAGGGCTGCACCAGGGTGTTCAGGTCGACGGCGGGATGGAACGCCGGATTCGCCACGCTCAGGCGCACGAAGAGAGGTCCGTCCATGCCCAGGCGCACTGTCACCGGACCTGGGCCTTTGGCGTAGCGCAGGGCATTGCTGAGGACGTTCCCGAGCATGCGCGCAAGACGCGAAGGACTGCACAACACCGGTTTTGTGGCTGAAAGATATGATTCGACTGCACGGTCCTGCAGATCGAAGAGCGGCATAAGGCGCTCGACTTCCTCGGCCACCGCGGCAGTGAGATCGAGGGGACCTTCGGCGCCCCGTGGCCACGCCGCACTGGCCGAGGTAAGGTCGATGAAGTCGTCGGCAAGACGTTCAAGCTGCAGGAGATCCGACTCGATTGCGGCGAGCTGGTCCCCGTCTGTCGCCTGTCCGTCTGCGATGGCTCCGAGCCGCAGGCGCAGCCGCGTTAGAGGAGTGCGGAAGTCATGGGCGAGTTCAACGCCGAGCGGCACCTGCGGTTCCGCTACCGCCTTCCTATCCGGGAGAGCCTTCGCTTTCGGACCCGGTCGCGTCAGCCATAGGGCCGTGGTCGAGAAGAGGGTCCAGGCCAGCAGCCACCAAGCCCGCTCTGGCTCTGCCGGTGGCCACCAGGCGTAGAGGAAGCCCGCGAGCAGGATCGCAAGACCGGCTTCAGCCCGCATGTCCAGAGCCCTGAGGGCGCGGCGGGGGAGCGTCCCAGCGGTATCCATAGCCTCGCACCGTGGCGATGTAGCGGAACGAGTCGGATGGGTCCAACTTGTGGCGAAGATGCCCCACGTGGACATCGACCAGCCGTTCGTAGCCATAGAAGTTCGGACCGATCACAATGCGCAGCAGCTCTGGCCGCGACAGGGCCTCGCCATGGCGCGCAGCCAGAGCCGAGAACACGAGGTATTCGAGCGGCGTGAGATCAAGGGCTTCCCCCTGCCGCCAAACCTGCCTCGCACCCGGGTCCCAGGTGAGGTCAGCCGCGGCCTGTGTCTCTTGCGGCCCGCGCCGGCGCAGGAGAGCCTGCACCCTTGCCTCGAGTTCGAGAAGGGAGAACGGCTTTACGATGTAGTCGTCGGCGCCTCGCCTCAGTCCCTCGACCCGCTCCGCCAGGGTGCCGTGGGCTGTGGCGACAAGCATTAGGACAGCCGGCATGGCATCTCGTAGCCTGATGAGCGCCTCGAGACCATCGGCATCGGGTAGCCCGAGGTCGAGTACGGCTATATCCGGCGCGGGCATCCCGAGTGCGGCGGTCAGCGTCGGGCAGGCCCGGACGTCGGCACCGAGGGCTCTCTGCAAATGCTCCGTGACGCCCTCGCGAATCAGCGCGTCATCCTCGATCACGAGGATGGTCGGCCGAGATGTCTGCCTCGGCCATTCTTCCAGCGGCTTCATGAGGGAATTATCGCACGCGCCGCCGCCTGTGGGGCACAGAGGGACCATTCCTTCACCGTTTCTTGACAGCACTTGGGCGGCCCGGAGCTTACACTCCTAGAATGGAGGCGACAGCGATGACCGTGACATCAGCCACGCCTTGGGTTGCCCTGACCGGCATCCTCTCGGCCCTGGCCATCCTAGCGGTGCCCGTCGGCCTGGTCCTCGTGATTGTGGGCCTTGTGCAGTTCTTTCGACCGGCTGAGACGTCACCCGGTCCCGAGGAGATCCTGAAGAGCCGCTACGCTCAAGGGGAGATCTCGCTGTCGGAATACGAGGAGATGCTGCGGGCGATCCGCGGAGAGCCGTCTTGAGCCGCTTTGGCAGGGTGGCGATGGGGGCTGTCCTGCTCCTGGCTGGTTCGGCGGCGCTTGCCTGGCACTGGCAGGTTCTCGGGTTCAGGCCTGTCTGGACCGCCTTGAGTCTCGTCGCGATCATCGGAGTGCCTAGCGCCGTCTGGCTGATCCTTGGACAGCATGACGGTCAGCCGCGGCGCCTTCCCCGCATCTTCTGGCTGGGACTTTTTCTCCTCTTGCTTGGACTCCTGGCGGCACAGCCGTGGTACACCGTGACGCGATTCACCGCGCCGAAACCCATCCGGGCTGGTCAGAACGGCACGCTACCTGGCGACAGCATGCGGCGCGCGGTCTTGCCCACGCACGTTCGCACCGCGCTGCGAGGTGCGTTTCCGGATCTGGTGGTCGGTGCGGCCTGGACCGTCCTCGATGCTCCTCAGACCGAGTACGAGATCTGGCTCAAGAAGTCCGGGCAGACTGCTTTCGCCTTGCAAGTGCTCTGGCAAGGCGGGACGATCAGGATCGAGAACCAGCAGTGGAACAGCCTGTACACGCCGCATAACAGTGGAGAGCTGCCGCGGAAATCCCTCGTAGCCGCCTATCGACCTGGGAAGGCCGTCCTCGGACCGTTTTTCTTTCCCGGCTACCTTCTCTATCTCGCTCCGACGGTAGGGGAGAGCTGGGTGGTGGACCGCTATACCGCCGTCCAAGTCGGGGGGGGCAGCTATTGAACCGCAGAGGGCTCGTGCCGATCGCGGCCGGTGTCGCCCTGGTGGCCGCAGGTCTGCTGGGGATGCACGTCTTGGGACCAAGGACCGTCACGGCGAATACCTTGCAGCCCTCCAGAGCACAGTTGAGGAACATGGGACTCAAGAGCGCCCGCCTGTTCCAGCCCTACCAGATTCAGAACGTCTATACGCTTCGCGCGCCCAACTTTAAGCGGCAGGGGACTGGTGTCAGCGGTACTTGGAGCCAGATTCTGGTTGTCCTTGGCACGCGGAGGGGCGGCATCCTCGCGGTAAACGAGGCGGCCGGGCCGCTGTTCGGCGATGAATCCGGCTTCCAGGAGACAGGGTGGGCGACGGTTCTGCCTCCAGCGTCGCGGCCCGTGTTGCCCGAACGGCTTGCGCAGCTGCCGTCGCCGGAGCATCGGGCGGTTTTGGGTTGGGCGCGTGAGAGAGGGCTTCAGGCAGCACGTCTGACCATCTGGCCGTTCCCCGTGGCCTTACTCGTAGTGGCGACCGAGCATGGGCAAAGTATGGCTGCCACTTTTTCCCCGTCGGGGGTCAAGCCGACCTACGTCCTTGGCACACCCGGAGCGCCAGTGTTTCAAGGCAAATCCATAACCGTGGTCCTGAAGGGGACGCACTGACCGGCGACGTCCGCCATTACCCTTCGACATCCGCCGACGTTCAAGCTGCCCAGAGTGCGCTGGCCATTCTCGGGACTGGCTCCCATCTTCCTCTGGGCATCGTGCTGCACGGAACGCTCCGCAATTTCGGCGGCGCATGAGGCAATGGCGAAGGTGCGTCGAAAGGACGCTGCGAGCAGGACGTCCAGCGTCTACGAAAGCCCTACTCCGCCCAGCCGATGCCGTCGCCGCGCGGGTCCGCCGCCGCGCGCAGCAGGCCGTCGCTGCGGCGGACGATCGCCTGCGCATGGCCCATCGCCTGCACGCTGGGACCGAGAACCCGCAACTCGTGCCCTTTCGCCTCGAGGGCCGGAGCGAGAGCGCCGAGGCCTTCCTCCAGCAAGAGCGTGGGGTCCTGCGCACCGCCGTCGAGCCAGCGCGGCTGGGCGACCGCCTCGTCCACGTCCTCGCCGTAGTCGTAGATGCGGCTCAGGAGCTGGAGCAGCGTCTGCGGCTGCCCGTCACCGCCCATCGTGCCGAGCGCCGCCGAGAGCCCGTGCCCGTCCGTCACCATCGACGCCATGAGCGTATGTGCGGTCCGCTTGCCGGGGGCAAGCGCGTTCGGGTGATCGGCCTCCAGGCTGAAGTAGCAGCCGCGGTTCTGCAGGTGCACGCCGAAGCCGGGCACCATGATGCCGCTGCCGACGTTCATGTAGAGGCTCTGCACGAGAGCGCAGGCGTTGCCCTGCTCGTCCAGCGTGCAGAGGAACGTCGTATCCCCCGGCAGGAGCGCCTGCGAGGGGGTGCGGCTCATACCCTCGTCGATGTCGGCCTGCGCGGAGGCGATCCGGTCATCCGCCAGGAGAATCAGCCAGTCCCGCGGCGAGGCATCGGGATCCGCGAGCAGGCGATCCCGCAGGAGGAAGGCGCGGCGCTTCGCCTCGACGGTCAGGTGGAGCCAGCGTGGATCGTCGAAGCGCTCACCACCGGGCAGGAAGCCTTCCAGGATGCGCAGGGCGAGCAGCAGGGCCACACCCTGGCTCGGCGGCGGTGTGACCGTCACCGTCCTGCCGCGGTAGCTGGCCGTGAGCGGTGTCACTTCCTCCGCCCGGAAGGCGGCCATGTCGGCCGCCGTGACGAAGCCGCCGCGTGGAACGAGGGTCCGTTCGAGCGCCTGCGCGAACGGCCCCTCGTAGTACCAGCCGGCACCCTGGGCGCCGATCGCCTGCAACGTGGCGGCGAGGTCCGGGTTCTGCAGGAGATGGCCCGGCCTCAGCGGGCCCGAGGGAAGAAGGGTGGCCCGGAAGGCGTCGTCGGCGTACGCCGCGGCGGCGGACAGGCTCTGCGCCACCTTGCGCGTCAGGGGGTGGCCGCGCTCCGCGAGGTCGGCGGCAGGGGCGAAGAGGTCCGCCCACGGCAGGAGGCCATGCGCACGGTGCAGGATCTCCCAGCCGCGCACCGCACCGGGAACGGTCACGGCCATCGCGCTGCGCGGCGGGATGGCCGCAAAGCGGCTGCGCAGCGCGGCGCGGTCGGCGCCTTCGCCGGCCGGTCCCGCCGCCGCGTAGGCCTGGATCCGACCGCTCTTCGCCGTGTATACGAGGGCGAAGAGATCGCCGCCCGGGCCGCAGGCGTCGGGCTGTGTGACGGCAAGCACTGCGTTGGCCGCGATCGCCGCGTCCACGGCGCTGCCGCCGCGGCGCAACATGCCGGCGGCGGCGGCGGTGGCCAGCGGGTGCGCCGTCGCAGCCGCGTGTCGGTAGCCGATGGCCTCATACATGCCGATGCCTCCCCTGGCTGGACGTACGGTATTCGTGATCAGGCTACACCAGACAGACCGCATAAGTCTGCTGGGTCTGAGAAACACCTGGCAGCGGGTGCGTCACAAACGCGTCAGGGCGCGCGATAGAGGCGTGTTCCAGGCCGCTTTGCGGCGGGTTCATGTCGAATGTCGTCGTATTCCACCCCCTGAAGCGCCCGTAAGGCTGCGAATGATCTGAGCACGGATAGAAGATCAACGTGGGGAGGTCATGTGTCATGCGCATGAAAGTGCTCGCATCGGCCGTCCTGACGGGCGTCCTGGTGCTCGCGAGCGTCGGCAGCGCCTTCGCGGATGGCCCCAAGGGCGGGTCAGGGGAGTTCCGCGATCTGGGGAACGCGCAGTTCGCACAATCCGCCATCATGACATTGGCGGCGCAAGGCGTCGTGAACGGTGTCACCCCGACCCAGTTCGATCCGGGAGCACCGATCACGCTCGGCCAGCTCAGCGCCATTCTCCTGCGCTACCAGGGCAAGGTGACGGCCCAGAGCTCCTTCTCGAGCCAGCTGCAGACGGCACAGGAGGACGGCTACTTCAGCGGCATCGGCAGCAACGCGGGCTCGGGCGAGAACGCGACGCGCGCCCAGGCCATGTCGATGATCGCTTCGGCGCTCGGCCTCAGCGGAGCCGGTACAGCAGCCGAGGGGAGCGTGCTGGGGCAGTTCCAAGACAGGGGTAAGGTGCCTGCATGGGCGCAAGGATCGATGTCCCTCGGTGTCCAACTCGGCCTCCTGAAGGGCGATCGCGGCAACCTGATGCCTCAAGGCGACATCACGCGCGCCGAACTTGCCGTGCTGCTGATGCGCATCGAGCAGCTCCTTGGCGCCAGCTCGACGGTACAGAACTCGACCGTGCGCGGCACCTTCGTCAGTGCCGGCAGCGTGACGGGCACGACTGGTCAGACGCAGCAGACCGTGACCCTGGGCGTCTACGGGACGCAGTCGACGTCGGGCAGCACGGGTAGCACAGCGACGGGCACGAGCGAGACCTTCACCGTGTCGCCTGTGGCTCAGGTCTTCTATGGCAACCAGACTTCGACGCTCGCTTCGTTCAAGGTCGGCGACCCGATCTTCCTCACCCTGGATCAGGATGGGCAGGCGGCCGTCATCGTCGACACCGCGTCGACCGAGGTCCAGACCCAGGCCGGCACCGTGACGGGCACCGTCTACCAGGTGAACTCGGGCTCTATCAGCATCACGGCCCCATCCTCGGGAGGCGAGCAGGAACAGCAGGGCAGCCTCGGACCCGGCACCTACCCTCTGAGCAGCTCGGTTGGCGTGGTGCTGGGCGGCATGGCCGGCAACGTGTCAAACGTAGCGGCGGGTGACCTTGTCCGGCTCGTCATCGACAGCAGCGGCCAGGTGACGCTGATCATCGTCAAGTCGCAGGTCGAGGGGGTCAGCGGCACAGTCTGGCGGACACACGAAGACTGGCTGATGCTCGCGACGTCGCAAGGCTTCGTGCGCGTGATGGCGAACGGCCAGACGCAGATCACGCGCAACGGTCAGACGGCGACGCTTCAGGACATCATGCCTGGCGATCAGGTGCAGGCGCAGGGCGTTTCCGGCGAAGGCGGGCTCGTCGCCCAGACGATCACCGTGACCGGTACGACGTCGCCGTCACCGCTCAACCCGATCCCGCAGAGCCAGAGCCACAACTGAGAGGGGCCTGCGACGCGAGCGATCCACCGGGGCCGTCCCCGGTGGATTTCGCTTTCCAGCGGGCAGACTAGCGGCGTCAGGAGGTGCCTTCTTGAGCCTCGCCGCTCTCAGTCTCGCCGCGCTTCTCTCCTCGGCGCCCGCCGCCAAGGCGGCGCCGTGGCCGCCCATCGCGGTGGCACGCAACGTCTCTCCCAGCGTCGTGGGCATCGTCAATCTCCAGGGCAGCCCCGACGGCCCGCTCATCGCACGCGGTTCGGGCAGCGGTCTGATCATCCGCTCCGATGGCTACATCGTCACGAACGACCATGTCGTAGCGGGCGCGACCCGCCTCAAGGTTCTGCTGCAAGGCGGCAAGTCGTACCCGGGCAAGCTGGTTGGCGAGGATCCCCTGACCGACATCGCCGTCGTGCGCATACCGGCCGACCACCTCAAGGCGGCCGAACTCACGCGCCACAGTCCCGAGGTGGGCGAGATGGCGATCGCGATCGGCAATCCGATGGGGCTCGGCTTCGCGCGCACCGTCACAGTGGGCGTCGTCTCCGGCATTGACCGCTCTCTCGGCCAGGGTTATGCGCAGCGTGCCTATGGCCTCATCCAGACCGACGCCGCGATCAATCCGGGCAACTCCGGCGGGCCGCTCTGCGACGCCGACGGTGATGTGATCGGCATCAATTCGGTCAAGATCAGTTCGATCGGCTTCGAGAGCATGGGCTTCGCCATCCCGAGCCAGGTCGTCTCACCGGTCGTCGACGCCCTGATCGCGCGCGGGCGGGTGCCGAGGCCCTGGCTCGGGATCTCGGCGAGCGATGCTCCGGCTGTGCAGGTGCAGGGCAAAGCCCGGTCTGGCGTGGCGGTGACGGCGGTCAATGACGGCGGACCGGCCGCGCAGGCGGGCCTCATGCCGCGGGACGTCATCCTTGCGCTGAACGGTCGCAGCATCGGCAACCTCGCGGAGCTCTACCGGGAACTCGCCAACTTTCAGCCCGGGACCGCAGTCCGCCTGACGATCGCGCGCAGGGACCAGTTGCTCGAGCGGCAGGTGCGCCTCCAGGCGCTGCCGGACCGCATCGGTCTGCCCAGCTGAGCGGGCGCCCCCTCCCGCGCAGGAGGAGTGCCCGCCGGCGCGAATCGCGACGGGCAGGGGGCGATGGGTTTGGGCAGGATCCTCGTGCGTTCGCTGGGCCCGGTGCGCGGCGCCTGGCGGGAGGCGGCGGAGCAGTACCTCGAGCGCCTGCAGGGCCGGCTGCCGCTGCACTGGGAGGAGAGGCCCGAACTGCGCGCGGATCCCCGCCTCGGCCTCAGGGACGAGGAGCGGGTGCGCAGGCAGGAGGCGGAGCGCCTGACGCAGGGACTGCCACAGGATGCCGTGCTCTGGGCGCTCGATCCGCTCGGCGACGAACCGGACTCCCTGGCGTTTTCGCGCATGGTGGCAAGTTGG
>JAJYNV010000401.1 GCA_021786135.1 Bacillota bacterium | reverse complement strand
CTCAAAGGCGCCATCAAGGCGATGACGCGCTATCTCGCGGTGGAGCTGGCCGCTTACGGCGTTACGGTGAATGCCGTCGATCCTGGTCCGACCGACACTGGCTGGATGGACGGTGACACCCGGGCGGCCGTTCTCGGCCGCTGTCCGGGCGGAAGGATCGGCCAGCCTCAGGACGCAGCCAATCTCGTCGCATTCCTCGTCAGCGACGCCGGCGCCTGGATGACAGGGCAGGTCTTGACGTCCGACGGAGGCTATTCGCTGATCTGATCCCTACGGCTTCGCCTGCCCGCGCGGCTCGCTGTCACCGGTGCGGTCCTCGTTTCGCGCGGCACCTGCCCCAGGCGCCGGCGCGGCTGGCACATGCGCGACACCCGGAGTCCCGGTTTGCGAGGGTATGGGTCCCGCAGCGGCTGGTTGCAAAGCCCTGCGGGACCTCGCGGTGGCGGCACCGCCCAAGGCGAACCTACCCACGATCACGATCGCGCCCAGTGCCAGCACGACGAGCAGAGCCGCAGGGATCATCTCCATGGCGAGCTGGCCCGCGATGCTGGCGCCGGTGAGAAGGCCGGAGGCGTTCGGTCCCAAAGGAAGCGAAAGACGTATCCTGAGCAGAGTGAAGAGGCCGAGGGCGATCTCGAGGATGACTGCCGCGCCGCCCAAGGCGGAAGCGAGCCGCATGCGCCGCGCGAGACCCTCGACGAGCAGCCATGCCCCGGCGAGAAAGCCGGCCAGCTCCGATCTCAGATAGGCGCCCGTCAGCACGCCAAGCACATCGGAGAGATGGTATGCCAGCAGCACCGACTGCGACAGAGACAGTCCGATCGCATGGGAGGCGCTGGGTGGCGGCACGACCTGCACTACGCCTGCCCAGAGCAGAATGCTCGCCACGAGCCAAATGGCAGCGACCATGCCGCCGACCGCGTTGCGCATGACAGTCACTCCTCGAAGGGCATGGAAGGCAGTTCTACTCGTGGCCGAACACCCCTGCTATTACTCCGTTCGCCGAGACCTTGATACAATTGGGTGGTCCGCTGCAGGGAGGTCTTTGCACGTTGGCGCAGCTCGGGTTCCCGCGCGCAGTCCTGGCGACTGCCTTCGCGACTATGATCGCCTTCATGGGAATTGGCGTCGTCGACCCGATCCTCGCCCTTATCGGGCACAAGATGGGTGCCACCGACGCGCAGGTCGAGATGCTGTTCACGTCCTATATCGCCGTCATGTCTCTGGCCATGCTGATCTCCGGTGTGCTCTCGACGCGTCTTGGCGGTCGGCGCACGATGCTGCTCGGCCTCGGCGTGGTCGTCGTCTTCGCCACGGTCTCCGGCCTTTCCGGAGGCGTTGCGGAACTTGCGGCCGCCCGCGGCTTCTGGGGCCTGGGCAATGCCCTGTTCACCTCGACCGCTCTCGTCATCATCGTCGGACTATCCACGGGTGGCACGGCCCGGGCCATCACGCTCTACGAAGCCGCCCTGGGTCTCGGCATCTCGGCCGGGCCGTTGCTCGGTGGACTCCTGGGAAGCTTCAGCTGGCGCGACCCGTTTTTCGGCACGGCGGCGCTGATGCTGATCGCACTCGGCGCGACCTACTTCACGGTCCGTGAGCCGGAGCGGCGCGAGAAGCCCCGTACCGCACGCGACATCTTCCAGGCGCTCGGGCACAAGGACGTGCTGACCAACGCTCTGGCCGGACTCGGCTACTCCTACGCGTTTTTCACGATCCTCACCTACTCGCCGATCTATCTGAGCCTGCCGCCGCTCGAACTCGGCTTCACCTATTTCGGCTGGGGCATCCTCGTCGCCGTGAGCTCCGTCGTGATCGTGAACTACCTCAGGCCTCGTCTCGGCCCGCTGCGTCTGCTGCAAATCAACATCCTGCTGTTTGCCGTGCTGATGCTGGCCCTCGCCCTGGTTCGGGGCGTGCTGCCGGTGCTCGTTCTCATCGTCGCATCAGGGCTCTTCTGCGGCATTTCCAACGCATTATTCACTACGCTGGCCATTGAGGTGTCGCCGTTCAGCCGCTCGATCTCCTCGGGCACCTACAACTTCCTGCGCTGGGCCGGCGCCGCCGTGGCGCCGGTCCTCTCCGGGCTCCTGGCGCAGGCGATCTCTCCGCAGCTGCCGTTCACCGTGGCTGCAGTGATCCTGGTCGCGGCGACGGTGCTGCTGACGGCGCGCCAGCGCAGCCTCGCCGACGCCCTGGCGGCGGAGGCCGCCGTCTACGAAGGTGCGACCTCCGATTGAACCTGGCGGACAGCGACTCTTCCGCGGGCGCCAGAGGGCGCCCGCGTGCACGCATCAGCGGACATCTCTCGCCATCAGGCAGGGACGATCGCGTGCGAGGGCAGAACGGCCGCGGAAGCCTAGTCGTCGCGCCGCATCTCGAGAAACTCCCAGCGCTGTCCCAGGAGGTTCCGCCATTGGCGCTCAACCTCCTGGAAGCCCGCACGTTCGTACACCTTGATGGCTCTCTGATTGAAGGTCGCGACGAACAGCCGGAAGGTATGGGGATGGAATCTCGCCCGTGCGTAGTCGAGGCCCTCTGCGAGGAATGTGTCGCCTAGCCCGCGTCCCGTGTCTACGGGCCTCAGGCCGAGCCCGACCTCGACGACGCCGCCCTCGCTGTGGAACTCGAAGAAGCCCCGCAGGAGCCCAGACTCGTCGCGCGCAGTCATGAGGTGTTCCTTGCGGTAGGCCTCGTCCAGGAGGAGTTCCGCGTCTTCCGGTGGCGTCGCCGGATCGTAGAAGTCGTAGGGTTCCGGATAGTGCCAGGAGAGAATGGAACGGGCCTCTTCGAGGGACATCGGGCTGAGGCGAAACACAGCTGCCCTCTCCCCTCGCGTCGAACGTATGCCCTACTTCGCGTATGCCTTGAGCAGCGCCAGGTCCTGCTGCAGGATCTGCTCGTCCTGACCGAGCTTGGCCCAGTTGGCCGCCTGCATGTCGGCCTGGACCTGGGCGTTGGCCTGAACGATCTTCTGGATCAGCGCGGAGAGTCCGTTCTTGGCACCAGATGTCGCGGCTGTCGACGGGGTGGGTTCCGATGGAGTTGGCGCTCCGAGCTGCGGGAACAGCTGCACTAGCGCTCCGTTCAGTGTCGGCGCCATGACAACCTGGTTGTTGTAGGCCACGATCACCTCACGCAACTCCGGCATCGCGTTTGTCGCCGCCTCGAGGTAGAGAGGCTCGACGGCCAGCATGCCACCGCCGATCGGGAGGGTAAGGAGGTCGCCGCGGATGACCTGCGATCCATGCTGGTCCCAGAGTGTGATGGACGATGAGATCTGCGGGTTCTGGCTGATCTCCGTCTCCACTTGCATCGGGCCCGGCACGAGCGATCCGCTGGAGAGCTGATAGAGCACGAGGTGGCCGTAGGCGGAGCCGTCCTCCTCGGCTGCGAGCCAGCCGACCATGTTCGGCCGCGCCGGCGGTACGAACGGCAGAATCCGCATGTACTGCAGTTGCTGCTGTCCTGGCAGTCGGGCGACGATCTGTTCGGACGGCATTGGCTGCGGTGTGCCCGAGTTCTGGTAGAGCTCCTGGGGCAGGGCCCAGTTGTCGTTGCCCGCGTAGAAGGTGTCGAGGTTCGAGACGTGGTAGCGGGCGAGCACCGTGGCCTGAGTGCGGAAGAGGCCGTCAGGGTATTGCAGATGGCTGCGGATGTCCGGGGGCATCTGCGAGATCGGCTGGATGAGCCCTGGGAAGATGGCCGCCCAGGCATCGCGGATGGGATCGCGACCTATGGCGTAGAGGTGCACAGCGCCGGTCGCGGCGTCGACCGTCACCTTGACGGAATTGCGCAGGTAGTTGACGCTGCCGGCCACCGTGTCAAAGTGCTCGGCCTCGGGGAAGTCGCTCGACGAAGTGTAGCCGTCGAGCAGCCAGACGAGGCGCCCGTTCTTGCGGATGACGAGATTCGCCTTGGGATCGAGGCTGAGCCAGGGCGCGATTTTGTGCACGCGGGTGAAGATCTGGCGGTCCATGAGGTAGAGCGAGCTCGGTATGGTCTGCCCCTGCCACATGTAGCCCAGACCCTGAGAAAGGGCGATCAGCAGGCGCCACCGGTCGAAGGGGATGCCGGGCCCGTGGTAGTTCGAGAGAGCGCTTGAGCTTCCGGTCGGATAGTCGAACTCCCCCAGTGCGTTCGGCACGATCACCGGATTGCTCGTCTCCTCGCCGTAGTAGATGCGAGGCTGCGTGATGTGCGTGCCCGGCAGGTTGTCTTCCACGGGCATGTTCTCGATCAGAAGCTTGGGCAGGCCCTCCTGATCGAACTGCGTCACGCCGGCAGCGATCACGCCGTAGCCGTGCGTGTACTGCAGGAGGCTCTGCTGCGTTCCGGGCAGCGAATAGCTCTCATTCAGCTCCCTGGCGCCGAGGATGACCTCCATCGGCTTGCCGTGCACGAAGTAGCGGTCGACCGTGACGTCGCTGAACGGGAACGCGAAATACTGGCGGAAGGTCTGCAGCTGGGAGAGGACCTGCTGAAAGGCGTGCGGGTCAGCGAGGCGCACATTCTGGAGCGTCGCCTCGTCGCGCTTCAGTCCCTGGACCGTGATGGCCGCGTTGCCTGGATAGGAAACGGCGGACACCTGCGCGAGGCCGAAGGCCTGCCGCGTAGCCTGGATCGTGGCGGTCATGTAGGGACGCTCCCAGGTCTGCTGCGCCCTTGCGAGTGCATTGCCGAGCGTCAGGGCGCCGAGGGTGTAGCCGAGGATCCACACCGCTACTCCGCCGCCGAGGACGTAGGCCGCAAGGCGCGGTCCCTGCCACAGCCTGCGTTGCGGCAGGACGATCAGAATGCCTGCCAGGGCCAGGACGACAGCGAGAAAGGCCTGCAGTGGCAGCACCAGGTGCACCGCGTAGTAGCCGGCGCCGGCCACGATGACCTGCCCTGTGGACTGGTTGCGCACGGTGTCCTGCGCGAGGAGGGCGTAGCGGCCCAGCCATACTCCGACGGCGGTCAGCAGCACCAGCCCGGCAACCGGCCATCGCGCGGCACGGACATAGTCCGACACGGGGTAGCGGCGCGCGAAGGCAGATAAGAGCCGCAGCGCCAGCATGAAAAAGAGCACGGTCGCGAGCAGGCTCGTGAGAGCCTGAAGCGCGGGCAGACGGAAAACGTAGAACCCCGCGTCCATGTGCAGAACTGGATCCCGCCAGCCGAAGCTCCCGCCGTGCAGCGCCAGGAGATAGGTGCGCCAGTCGGAGGCGACGGCGTCGCCCGCGACGATGCCGGTCAGGGTCGCCCCGATCCACGCCACCGGACGCGACAGCAGCCAGGGCGCTTCGCCGCGCAGCAGGAAGAAGCGGTCGAGCGGTGGCTGCAGGTTGAGCCAAGGCTGGCCCCGGCTGGAGAGCGCGCGTTGGAAGGGCCGGAGTGCGAAGAACGTCAGCAGCCCCACGACCACCGTTCCGACCAGGAACCAGAGGACTGGAACGCCCACCAGGACCCAGAAGACCTTGGCGGTATGGACCGTGTCGTACCAGAGCAGCTGCAGGCCAAGGTCCGCCAGGTAACGCAGAACTGCGTAGAGAGCGATGATCGCGAAGATGAGCCAGAGCCTCAGACGCAGCGACATGCGGCCCACTCCTCTGCGTCTCTCACTCTTGCCGGGGCCGGGGCAGGTGCTGTGCGAGCCAGGCCTCCGTGGCGGCTGGGTCGCTGCAGACAAGGAATACCTCCTGCACCGACCCTGTGTGCAGGAGCAGCTTGAACCCTGATTCGGTGCGATATTGCACCGTGCAGTAAAGCCCGCGCGCGGGTCCCTTCCCCGCCTTGATGCGGCCTGGAATGACCCGCGTCACGCCGGGGGCCTTCGCCATCTCCTCGAGCAGGCCCTTACCCTGGCCGAGGATGCTGTGCTCCTTCTTGAGCTTCTGCTGGCGCAGGCCCATGCGTCAGCCTTGCTGGCGCGGCAGCCGGCTGATCTCCACCGCGAGGATCGAGGCCGGTTCAAGCGGCCGACTGCGCTCCCCTGTCGCGGGATTGACGCCGATCGGGCCGCTTGCGATCTCCGTCACGACGTCCATGCCCGCGGTGACGCGGCCGAACTGCGTGTAGTTCGGCGTCCTGTCGAGTTGTACGGCGGATGGGCCGGTGCAGACGAAGAACTGGCTGCCATTCGTGTGTGGTCCGGCGTTGGCCATCGCGACGATGCCCGGTTCGTAGGAAAAGGGCGGCGGCAGTTCATCGCGCCAGCGGTAGCCTGGGCCACCGGTGCCGCTGTTCGTCGGGTCGCCGGTCTGGATCACGAACGGGCCGATCACCCGGAAGAACTCGTTGTTCGCAAAGTAGCCCTGCTCCGCCAGGAAGACGAAGTTGTTCACGGCGCGTGGCGATTCCTGGTCGAAAAGCTGGATCGTGAATTCCCCTTTGGTCGTGCGCACGACCGCCTCATAGGCCAGGGCGGGATCGAGTGCGATCTCAGGTGGTGCGTTCCAGCGCAGGGGCGCCGTCATCGGGCTGCCCGCCCGGAAGCGATCGAGTCGAAGGCGCAGGGCATCGGGCGTCTCTCCTTCTGTGCCGGGTCCTATCAAGCGGTCGCTCCCAGGGTACATCCCCTGCGGAGCGATGGAAAGTGGCGTGGAGCAGGGCGGCAGACCGAAAGGGACGGGCCGCGACGGCCCGTCCCTTTCGCACGAGGTCTAGTCGGTCTCGCCAGATGCCGCGGCAATCGAGATGCCCTGGCCCGTTTCGCGACCGTACACGAACCAGGCGGCAGCAGCCAGAAGTCCGACGAACCAGACTGCCGCGTTGAAGAGGAAGTACTGGCCTGGATGGTGCGCGGCCATGTCGGTCGTGAGGTAGATGGCGGGAATGTAAAGCCCGATCGAGAGGAAGCGCGTGATGGCTGTCCACGTACCGCGCAGCTCGGTCGGCCACACCTCGGGCTTGACGGTGTCCTCGGTGAGGTAGCAGACCGAGTTGGCGATGGCGAGCAGGACCATCAGGATCCAGAAGAGCGGCATGTAGTGCAGCCATATCTTGGTGGTCACGCCGATGATCACGGTGAAGATGAAGGTGAAGAGGAAGCTCCAGAAGAGCATGTGGCGACGCGACCAGCGGTCGGCCAGGAGGCCGATGAAACCGCCGACGAAGCCGACGCCTTCGAACACCGCGAGGATGGTCGGCGCGAGATGCGGGAAATAGTCGAAGCTGAACACGTAGGCGACCAGGCCGAAGCCGATCGTGTTGGCGGCCGCGATGATGGTCATGATCACGACGCGGAAGACGATCGAGTTCTGGCGCGTAAGCGCTGCGGTCTTGGGCGGTTCGGGCTCGGGCGCGGTCGCCGCCTGCCAGTCCTCACCCCAGTAGGCCTTGATCTGCTGCATGGCCTTCTCGTGCTGGCCGCGCTTCTCGAGCCAGATCACCGACTCGGGCATCGACGCGCGGGCGAAGAGCAGGATGACGACCACGATGACGACTGCGATCGCTACGACGCCCCTTTGGAAGTGGACGGCGCTGGTCGCGCTTGAGAGTGCAAGAAAGGCCAGGATGAAGCCACCCAGGTTGATGAAGTTGATCTCCATCATCATGGCCTTGCCGCGGTGGCGGCGTGGCATGAGCTCGTGGCTCGCGACCATGATCGAGTTCATCTCGCCGCCGCCCGCCATGAGCATGAGGGCCAGCGAGATGAGCAAGAGCACGTAGGACGAGCTGAAGTAGAGGAGAATGCCGCCCACGCCGTAGAACGCGAGCGTGATGTAGAGCGTGACCTTGCGGCCAAGCCTGTCCGACACGGGACCTGCGATGATAATACCGATGATCAGCCAGATCGGTGCCCAGGCGAGCAGCAGCTCACCGAGGGACTGCGGAATGCTCACCCAGTACACGGCGATCGCAGGCAGCGAGAAGACGTAGGACTCGAGCAGAAGCCCGAGCGCGAACGAGACGAACATCCAGGTCGTACGCCCGCTCCAGCGGGCTTCACCGACCCGAGAGACATTGACCAAATCGCACCCTCCTTTTGGGATGACGATCACAGGGCTGGTGCCAATTCGCCTGCACATCCCCCCTAAGGTTCCCCATCGGAGGTCGTGGCCTGCACGTCCGATCTAAAAGCACGCAAATCGCAACCCTGCGGCAGGGATCCATGCCGAGCCGCCCGAGCGGAACGAGCCGCATGCACACCGGGGAAATTCGCCGATAGAACTTCGATCAGTAGACCAAAGCACCTGCCAAGACACCTGTCATGCGACCACGGGATCGTCAAATGTCGTGCGTCTTTGGGCCGTAGCGAAACAACTGCAATCATATTTGGGAGCCGGATCCGGGAAGGCCGCCTCGGGCCTCCCCTGCAGGACGCAGGTACGGCACGATGCCTGGCCGCAGCGCGGCAAGCCGAAGGCACCCGCCGGACTGCTCCGACGGGTGCCTCCTCCTGCGACCTAACCCTTGGCTGCGACGAGACGCTTCGAGACGTCGTCCCAGTTGACGATGTTCCAGAACGCCTCCACGTAGGCAGCGCGCTTGTTCTGATACTTGAGGTAGTAGGCGTGCTCCCAGACGTCGAGGACCAAGAGCGGGGTGACTCCCCACTGCGTCAGGTTCTGGTGCTTCTCCGACGTGAGGATCTCCAGTTGACCTGCCGTCGGCTCCCAGACAAGCATGGCCCAGCCGGATCCCTCGACGGCAACCGCCGCGGCCGAGAACTGCTTGCGCATGGCCTCGTAGGAGCCGAAGTCCTTCTCGACCTGCTGACGCAAAGCGCCCTGCGGCTCCCCACCCTTGCCAGGGCCCATGTTCTCCCAGAAGATGCTGTGCAGGAAGTGACCCGAACCGTGGAACGCAGCCTCGCGCTCCCAGTGCTTCACGAGACCGTAGTCCCCGCTCTGGCGGGCGGCTTCGAGCATGTCGAGAGCCTTGTTGAGTCCATCGACGTAGCCCTTGTGGTGCAGGTCGTGGTGCAGGTGCATCGTCTGCTCGTCGATATGCGGCTCGAGGAGATC
>JAJYNV010000040.1 GCA_021786135.1 Bacillota bacterium | reverse complement strand
GTGCCCCGCTCGGCCACCCGGCCATGCGAGAGCACCAGGATCTCGTCCATGGCTTCGAGGCCGACGAGACGATGGGTGACGAGGAGCAGCGAGCGATCCTGCGCGAGCTCCCGGATTGTCTGCAGCACGCCTTCCTCAGTCACGGCGTCAAGCCCTTCTGTGGGTTCGTCGAGCAGGAGGATCGGCGCGTCTTTGAGCAAGGCACGCGCGATCGCCACCCGTTGGCGCTCCCCGCCGCTCAGCCGTGCCCCCTGCTCTCCCACCAAAGTGTCGAGCCCGTCCGGTAACGCCTCGACCAAGCCGCCGAGGCGAGCAGCCACCACCGCACCCCAGACCTCATCATCGGTGGCGTCGGGCCGCCCCAGCCGAATGTTCTCCTTGAGGCTCACATTGAAGAGCCACGTATCCTGAGCGATCACCGCAGAGAGTGCCCAGAGCTCTTCCCGCGCCAAGTCACTCACGTTCGCGCCGCCAATCAGCACCTCGCCGCCGGCAATCGGGGAGCTGCCCGTCAGCGCGCCGATCAGGGTTGTCTTGCCGGCCCCGCTCGACCCCACAACCGCCACGTGGCGACCTGGCGCCAGGCTGAGGTCGACCAGGTGCAGGGCCGCCGTCGCGGCCTCCTCGTGCCGTACGGTCAGGCCGCGCACTTCGACCGCGCTGCCCTGCGAATGAACACGCGTCTCGTTCGCGGTCGGCTCCTGCGCGTGATCGGCGAGGTCGAAGATACGCCGGCTCGCCGCCAGACACTGCCCGATGGCCTGGAACGACTGCGGCAGCGGCACCGCCGCCTCGAACGCGGCCAGCGCCACTAGCGCTACGACGGCCAGATCCCAGCCCGGCAGGCGACCGGAGCGCACCAGCGGAATCGCGAGCGCCAGCGCCAGCACCATGGCTAGATTGCCGAGCAGGCTGATGATGGCCCCGCCGATGGCAACTGACCTGCGCAAGCGCAGCTGTGACGCCATGAGGTTCCGCTGCGTCGCCGCCAGTTTGGCCCGATAGGCAGCGGCAGCCCCAAAGGCCAAGAGTTCCGATGAACCGCGCACACCGTCCGCGACCGTTGCGCTGAGCAGGCCTCGCTGGCGCAGCATCTCTGCGCCGGACCGGCGTCCAAGGCGCGTCTGGAGCACAGCGGGCACGCTCGCGAAGACCAGGAGGCCCGCAAGTATCCATGCAAGCGTCGGCGCCATCGACCGGACGACGACCCAAACGAGGACTGCGGTGAGCAGAAGGACGATGGGTGGCGCCAGCGCTTTCAGGTAGAAGTCCTGCAGGCTGTCGATGTCGTGGACGGCACGACTCAGGAGATCGGCGCTGTGGAAACGGCCGAGGGCGGATGGCGGCAGGGCCTCGAGCCGCGCATAGAACCAGGAGCGCAAGTCGGCGAGTAGCCGGAAGGTCACATCGTGCGAAGTCAGGCGCTCCAGGTAGCGGAACGACGAACGCCCTATGCTGAAGAACTGCACGCCAACAATCGGCACCATGAGCAGGAGAATCGTGGACGGTCGGAGTGCAGCCCGGCTGATCAGGTAGGCGGAAGTGCCGATGAGGCCCACCTGCGCGGCAACCGCGAGAAAGGACAGCAGCAGCGCGAGCAGTGCTAGCCCCATGTGTGGGCGGAGGAAGCGCACGAGACGCACCATCTACCGCACCTCCGCCGGGGCGTAGTAGGAGCGGACGAGACTGCGATAGATGACGCCGTGCCGCCGCAGTTCTTCCGGCGTGCCTTCCTCGGCCACACTTCCCGCGGCCAGAACGGCGATACGGGAAGCACGTTCCGCGGTGGACAGCCTGTGGGCCACGATCAGGGCCCGACGGCCATCTGCCACGTCGGCAATGGCGGTCGAAACCTCGACATCCGACTCCGCATCGAGCGACGCCGTCGGTTCGTCGAGTACGAGCAACCTTGCCCCGACGGCCAACGCCCGTGCGAGCGCGATGCGCTGACGCTCGCCCTGGCTCAGGGCGCGCCCGCCCTCGCCCACCTTGGTCTCATAGCTCTCGGGCAGGGCGCTGATGAAGCCGTGTGCGCGCGCCCTGCGCGCGGCTGCCTCGATCTCCGCCTGTGTCGCTTCCGGTCGACCCAGGCGGATGTTGTCCGCGACGCTGCCCGGAAAGATGGTCGGCTGTTGCGGCACATAGGCGATCTGCCGCCGCCACCAGTCGATGTCTAGCTCGGCAAGTGGCACGCCATCCACCAGCACCTCTCCGCGTCGGGGCGCGGCGAAGCCCAGCAGCAGACGAAGAAGTGTCGACTTGCCGGCGCCTGACGGTCCGACAACGGCCAGTGTCTCTTCCTGGCGCCAGGTGAGATCGAGCTCGGTCAGGGCCGGTTTGCTGGCGCCCGGGTAGCTGTAGGCGACGTCCCGCAGCCTGATCTCGAGTGGGGACCCGGCGGGCAGCCGCCGCTTGCCACGGCTGCCCGCGACGATGGGGGCGTCTAGCACTTCGAAGATGCGCTCCGCGGCCGCAGCGCCATTCATCCCTGCGTGAAAGTCGCTGCCGAGACCACGCAGGGGCAGGTAGAACTCCGGCACGAGGATGAGGATCGCGAGCCCAGCCGCGAGATGCAGGGAGCCGTCGAGCAGGCCGAAGCTGATGGCGACGGCAACGAGCCCTGTCGAGAGGGAGGCGATCAGTTCGAGCGCAAAGGCTGAAAGGAAGGCGGTCTTGAGCGTGTCTAGCGTGGCGCTGCGGTGGGCCTCGCTGACCTTCCGGATGATGTCCACCTGGCGCTTGCTGCGTCCGAAAAGCTGCAGTGTGCGCATGCCGCGCACGACGTCGAGAAAGTGGCCCGACAGCATCTGCAGCAGGCGCCATTGGCGCTTGGTGCGCCGCTCGGCAGCACGGCCGAGCAGAATCATGAAATAGGGCAGAAGTCCCGCCGTCACCAGCAGGATGATGCCGGAAAGAAGATTCTGTGCCAGCACGGCCATGAGTACCGTGAGCGGAATGAGAGCCGCGAGCGCCGTCTGGGGGAGATAGTGCCCAAGGTAGGCATCGAGTCCGTCGACGCCATCGAGCGCCGTGGCGATCAGTTCCCCGCTCCTCTCGCCGCTTGCAGAAATCGGTCCCAGGGAGAGGATGCGGCTGAAGACGCGATTGCGCAGATCCTCCCGCACACGCGCTGAAAAGCCGTCGGCTGCCGCTTGCCGTAGATAGGCAAGCACGGCGCGGAGCACTGCTACGAGCGCGAGCATCAGGAGAGGCCGGGCGAGGGCGCCGAGTCCCTCGCCGCCCAGAAAGGCCCTGCTGATGATGTCGGCCATCAGCACCGCCTGGGCGACTACCGCTAGTCCCCCGGCGACGGCGAGCATGATGGTGGCATAGAGGAGCGCCCTACCCGCCGCCGATTCGCGGATGATGCGCTTCAGCACGTTCAGACGCCCCCCTTCCCTGCCGCCGAGATCAGTAATGCATGACCTGCTTGATCGACGTGCGCTTGCGGAAGACCCAATAGGTCCAAGCCAAGTAGGCGAGCACGATGGGCAACGCGGTGAAGGCGACGATGGTCATCACGTGCAGGCTGTAGGGGTTCGACGAGGCGTTGTACACGGTGAGGTCCCACTTCGGGTTGAGGCTCGAGACCATGACGCGGGGAAAGAGGGTGAGGAACACCGACGCAACGACGAGCAGGATGGCGACGCCTGTCGAGATGAAGGACCAGCCCTCGCGACGGCGGTCAAGGAAGAGACGCGTCGCCACGAGACTGAGGCCCGCCAGGATCGCCACGATCCCAGGCAGCATGCCCACACCTGGCTTGTCGAACATATCCGTGCGCAAGGCGCTGAAGGCGACGAACAGGATCGCCATGCCGGCGGCGGCCCAACCCACCTTGTACGCGGCGCGGCGCGCCCGGGCGCGGATCTCGTCCTCGCTCTTCATCGTCAGGTAAACGGCGCCGTGCAGGGTGAATACGAGCAGAGTCGCGAGTCCGCCGACCAGGGCGTACGGGTTCAGCAGATTGAAGAACCCGCCGACGTAGTTCATGTGCGCATCGATCGGCACGCCTTCTACGATGTTGGCGATGGCGACACCCCAGAGCAGGGCGGGGATCAGGCTGCCGGCAAAGATCAGCCAGTCGAACAGGCTGCGCCACCCGTTCCGCTCGTCCTTGCTGCGGAACTCAAACGCGACACCGCGGGCGATAAGCCCGACCAGCATCAAGAAGAGCGCCAGGTAGAATCCGCTGAACATGGTTGCGTACCACTGGGGGAAGGCAGCGAAGATGGCGCCGCCGGCCGTCAGCAGCCAGACCTCGTTCGCGTCCCAGACCGGGCCGATGGTCTGGATCACTGCGCGGCGCTCGATGTCGGTCTTGCCGATAAAAGGCAGCAGGATGCCTACGCCGTAATCGAAGCCCTCCAGGAAGAAGTAGCCGATGAACAGCACGCAGATCAGAATGAACCAAAGCGTGTTGAGATCCATGTGTACCCCTCCTAGGTCGCTACAGGACGGCCGCGGTCTCTAGCGGCTGCTCCGGCGACGGTTCGTGGATTTCCGGGCCCGCCTTCGCGTATCGCACCATCAGGTAGACTTCGGCCACCGCGATGAGGCCGAAGATCACCGTGAAGCCGATCAGGGTGGTGGCCACCTCGCCGGTGGAGACAGTGTTCGATACGCCTTGCAGCGTCTTCTGAAGTCCGTAGACGACCCAGGGCTGACGTCCGATCTCGGTCATGATCCAGCCGAAGGTGTTGGCTATGTACGGCAACGCCAGTGCCGGCAGCATGAGTTTCAGGTAGCGCGTCCGGCCCTCGAGCGCCCGTCGCCTCGCCAGGAGGTAGATCCCGTACCATGCGAGCAGGATCATCAGACCACCCGCGAGCACCATGATGCGGAAGCTCCAGAAGGTTACGGCCACTGGCGGCACGTAGTTGCCAGGACCGTACTTCTGCACATCCTGCGCCTGAAGCTGATTGATGCCTTGGAAGTGGTTCGTGCCCGAGAGGAACCCCAGGACGCCAGGTATCTGGATCGCGAACGTGTTCTTCCCGGCCGCCTGGTCGATGCCGGCAATCAGCGTCCACGGAGCGGCACCGGACTGCGTGTTCCAGACCGCCTCAGCGGCCGCCATCTTCATCGGTTGCGCCTGGACGACGTGCTTCGCCTGCGCGTCCCCATTGAGCGCGATCAGGATGCTGGTGATCGCGCCGATCGTCAGGGCGATCTTCATCGACGAGCGGAACATCTCGACATGCTGACGGCGCAGCAGGAAGTAGGCGCTGATGCCCGCAACGAAGAACGCCGCCGTCGTGAAGGCTGCCAGCAACACATGCGGAAACTCCACCCAGAGCTGCGGGTTCCCGATGAGAGCACCGAAACTCGTCATTTCCGCCCTGCCGTGGACGATGGTGTACCCTGTAGGTTCCTGCATGAACGAGTTCGCCGTCAGGATCCAGAAAGCGGAGACCGAGGTGCCGAACGCGACGAGCCACATGGCGAGCGCATGAGCGGCCGGCCGCAGGCGATCCCAGCCGAAGATCCACACACCGATGAACGTAGATTCGAGGAAGAACGCAAGGAGCGCTTCAATGGCGAGTGGGGCACCAAACACATCGCCCACGAAGCGGGAGTAGCTCGACCAATTCATGCCGAACTGGAACTCCTGGATGATACCGGTGACGACGCCGACTGCGAAGTTGATCAGGAACAGGCGACCCCAATACTGCGCCATCTTCTTGAAGGCCGGATTCTTGGTGCGCACATAGATGGTCTCCATGATGGCGACGGTGAGCGCGAGGCCAATGGTAAGCGGCACGAACAGGAAATGGTAGATGGTCGTGACTGCAAACTGGAGGCGTGCCAGGGCTAGTGCGTCCACAAAGCTGTCCTCCCTGCTCGGATTTGAGCAGGCTAAAGTTACGTTCTGGCCTTGCCGCCATCCTCTCGCCATTCAGCCCATCTTAGTTGCCCCTAATGGCATGTAAGTTTCTTTCCTCTACTTCCATTTATTTTCTTATCCTGGACACAGGGCCTAGCGCATGCGAAACTGTTCACAGCCGGCGTCGCACCGCGCTCTTTCAAGGCTGGTGCGGTATATCTCGCATAGCGGGGCATGCGCATGCTTGAAACTCTTTTCGAGCAGCTTTCGGTATCCTGGCAGCCAGTGATGGATCTTAAGCTCGGTACCCCTTGGGGCTATGAACCCGTTGTTTCCGGACCCCCCGACGGCGGGCCCGGTCCTTTCGATGTCACGACGGTGCCGCCCGACGAGAGCCAAGGGGCGGACTTTGAGACATACCGCCGCACGCTCAGTTTCCGCGCAGCTGCCCGCGACCTGCCCGAGCAGGCGATGCTGCTTCTGCCGGTGGACAGCGACCTCCCACAGCTGGTGTCTCTGGCGGCGGAACTCGGCTGGTGTCCGACGCGCACCGTAATCGAGATCTCGGAAAACTCGCCCGTATTCGACCAGCCTGCCGCACTGCAAGCGGACGTCGCGCTGCTGCGACAGGCAGGCTACCATGTGGCGTTCAGCGACTTCGGCAGCGGATTCCAAGGGGCCAGGGCCCTCATCGACTGTCGACCGGACATCGTCAAGATCGACCGCCAGCTGGTGCACGGCATCGACCGGGATCCGTGGCGCCAGGAGATGGTAGCTTCCATCGTCCAGACGGCGTCCGATCTCGGCGCGGCGGTGGTCGCCGACGGCATCGCCGATGTGGCGGAGCTGCACGAGATCGTGCACCAGAACATTTCCCTCGGCTCGGGGCCACTGCTCGGCCGCGCGGAGCCGGCCGCGAAGCTTGCGAAGTTCACGGATGGCTGGCTCCAGTCGCGCATCGACGCGACCGACCGCCTAGCCGCGGCGATGCCTCAGGCCGGCGCCTCCTATGCCGTCGACCGGTCGCGGCACATCGTCGCCTGGAACAGCGACGCGGTCGACATTACCGGCTACCAGCCCGGCGCCGTCGTAGGAGCCACGTGCTGGCTCAGCGGTCTCGACCACAAGGACGCCGCGGGCACACGGCTCTGCTTCGGCGCATGCCCGCTCGTGCGTGCCATGCAGACAGGCGAGCCCCAATCCGATCTCGTCTCCCTGCGGACGGCTGGCGGCGCGCGCAAGTGGGTGCGCACAGAAGCCCGACCCGTAACCGATGACGCCGGCCGCGTCATCGGTGCCGTGGAGACGTTCGTGCGGGCACACAAGCCGGAGCCGGACGAAGTTTAGGCTATGGAACAGCCTGTCATCCGTGGCTTCCATTAGCCAGGCAGTGTATGCTGACGGCAGGTGAGTGCCATGCCGCATATTCGTCACACGCCACCCGTGCGCCGCGCAGTCGGCATCCTGATCGCCCTGGCCGTGCTGGTCCTGGTCTACCACGTCCTGCATGCGCTGCCGGCGGCCGTCGCGTTCGGCCTTGCGGCCTTCCTCCTCGTCACGTTGCGCCAGCCGGGCTGCACCAGCCGCGTCGATGTGCCCCGAGCCCTGCTGCACAACCTGGCGCGCGTCACGATGTTCGCCATCATCCTCACAGGCGGGAGCCTCATCTTCAGGAGCGTTCCTGCAGGTGTCGGCTTCGCCACCTGCGCCCTCTATTTCCTCGACAGCTACTGGCCCGCGCCGGCTCCATCGATTCTGGCCGATGTCGCGTCCAAAGCCACCGGTCTCGCCATCGTCGCCCTATGGATCTGGCTGACGCACGGCGACTTCTATCTCGTTGGCCTGGTTGCCGTCATCGCCGCCGGCACAGTGGTCCTGCCCAGCTGGGCCGCCAGAGCGGCCCAGCTGCCGCAGGAGGCCAGCGGCAGGGATTGGCCTCGCCTACTCGGACCTCGTCCCCTGCCCTGATGCCTTTGCACTGCCTGCCGTGACGCCGCAGGCGGCCGTGCGCCGTGCAGCCGCGACCATCTACCGCGTCCCAGACGGCCATCCAGGCCGAAGGCGTACCCGGTCTGCGTCATGGCGGGCCGCGCAAATCCACCGACGTAAGGCTGTCCTTGAACCAGGCGTCCACGCGCCTGATGCACCCGAATCCGACCCTCGAGACTGCCAGTCGGTCGGAGGGCAACGCCAAGGTCAGGCGACCCTGGCGCGCAAGGACGGGACCATGACAAACGACCTCCGGCCGACATGATCGGGGCACAAGGGACTCGGCTCGTCAACCGCCACCTCGGCCACGCAGGTGGTGCGACACCTCACGGGTTGAGATGGGCGGACGTCGTCGCGCGGCCGAGACGCACCAAAGGAGCGTTTGCCCTCCCCGCCAGATGCCGGGATCGTCCTGACCGACGGCATATGCGAGCGCAGGGCGGCAAGGGCCAAGTTGCGGCCGTTAGGATGGCTCACCAAGACAGGTGCCATATACTTCCGCCATTTGAAGTAACGATTGCATCCGGCCGTATGATCCGCTTCTCCCCGGCAGCGTCCTAGACTCTCAAGAATATGCTCAGTTGGGACAAGCCGATCGAACGACATGTGCCCCATTCGGCACGTTGTGCCTTGACCTATCCTTACGCCGAAGGCTGCCATCCTTGCCATCTGTCTCGTTGCCCAGACCATCGTCAGGGGCGACGCCGCAGATCGGGTCACTTGGACTTGGCAGCCGGCATGCCGATAAGGAGACAGGTGACATGGACAAGCCTGCTTCAGACCGGTGGCGCATCACACGCCGACGCTTTCTTGGCGTCTCCTCCGTGGTGGTCGGCGGACTGGCGGTCGGGTTGACGACCCTCGAGCACGCGCAAGTGCGCGCACGCAAGCGCACGCTGGAAGCCGCCGGCCAGTCATCCAGCCCCGAAAAACTGGTTCCGACGATCTGTCAGATGTGCTCCACGCAGTGCGGCATCCTGGCTCATGTGCAGAACGGGAAGATCACGCGCATTACAGGTAACCCCGAGGATCCCACCAGCCAGGGCCGGCTCTGTGCTCGCGGTCAGGCCGGACTGCAGATGACCTACGACCCGAATCGCGTCAGGCAGCCTCTGAAGCGCGACGCCAGATCGGAA
>JAJYNV010000362.1 GCA_021786135.1 Bacillota bacterium | reverse complement strand
GGTGGTCCTCGGTACAACATGGAAGGGCTGAGGGGAACCCTAATTTTGCGCCAGTTGCGTGACCGAATGGTGATTGCGCGACTAGCGACTTCAGAGCGTCAATGAGTATGCGGGGAAGGTAGCCTAAGACGCAGGCTTACCGTCTCGGCAATGGTTGCAGGGCGAGAGGCCGGGCGGCATGCGGTGTGGCGGAAGGCACGATGGCTCTGCATTCGCTCGTGAAGCGAAGCGCAAACTCTTCGCATGACGAGCAAGGGCCCGGCGTCCGCCTCGCGGTGCAGGCAGGGAGCGGCGAGACGGTCAGGCGGACGACAGGTCCTCCGACCGACTCGGATCTCAGCGGGGAACACGCGGCTGAGGACGCGCGAGGGTCTTGCGCCCAGAAGGCTCCGACGTGGAAGACCACCGAGGGTTCCCTTCGGTGCGGCCCTTGGAGGATGGCGTGGGTGCTTAACCGCGCCAGTGGGAGGTCGAACACCATGCCGACTGCACTTGGACCCATTCGGGTGCTTACCGTCGCCGACTCTACCGTGCTGCGGACAGGGCTCCGCGCCATGCTGGTCGAGGACCCTGAGGTCACCATCGTGGCAGAGGCGTCGAACGTGGCAGAAGCGACGAATCTCGCGCGCGACGTGCGGCCGGACGTGGCCATCGTGGATGTGCGCGACCCGAGTCGCATTGATCTGCGTACCTGTCAGGAACTGCATGCCCAAGGCTATGGTTGTCAGGTCATCATCCTGACGGCGCGTTCCGACGAGGAGGCCATCCTGGACCTCATCATGGATGGGGCGGCCGGTTACCTCTTCGAAGACGTGTCACCGGATGAACTCCATGAAGCGATTCACACGGTGCACCAGGGCGGGTCCCCGGTCGATCCGCATATGGCGGCTGTGATCGCCGGCAGGCTGCGCGCGCGCTCTCTGGGGGACAAAAGCCCATTCGCGCCGCTCTCCGTCGACGAGTTCGAGGTACTGGAGCGCATCGTGCGCGGGGAGACCAACCGGCAGATCGGCAACGCTCTGCACCTGGATGACAAGGTCGTCAAGCATCGCGTCTCCAACATTCTCAAGAAGATCAACGCGAAAAATCGCGTCGCCGCAGCGGCCTGGTGGGCCAGACATCATCAGTCGGAGACGATCGAGCGGGTATGAGGGAGGCGCCGCGGACGCGGCGCCTTTCTTCTTGCGATCATGCGATGAGCACCTTCGCGCCAGGCATGCCACGGCGCCAGCGGAGCACGCGATCAGTAGCTCCATGCGACCCGTGAGAACGACGGAGATGTCGCTCCGACCCAGGTTCAGAGCGGGAATCTGGTCGTCTTAGGTGCCGGCGACATAGATGATGTCGCCGATGCGGGCGATGCCTTGGGGATGCTGCAACTCGCCGTGGGCTTGCCCTATGCACCTCGATGACCGCGGGGTGCCGGCGGATTCCTTCTCGGCCCCGCCGCTGAGATCCGCAAGCCGCGACCGCTCCCCCGCGGGCCAGTCGAGACCGCGCGGGACCTCGGGGGCACGCAAAGGTGCCGGGAAGTCAAGAGACAAGGACGCCGCCACCTCGTCCTGCATCCAAGCCTCACGGGCCCCGACAGGCTGGGCGTCCCACAACCGCCCTGCAGATCTTCGACGGACCAGGCGATCGCAAGCCACGCTACACAGGCGCGCGATGCCAGCAGCAAATAGAAAATGCCATATGGCCGCAATTCTACGAGCAGGACCCAGAAACATCGGATGATAGGCTTCACCTCCATCTCACACCGTCTCAGGGCGGTGTTCGCGGGGCGACGTGGCAGCTCTATGCGGCTAGACTGAAACCGCACACCTGTTGCGAATGGGAAGTTGGAGGTATCCGATGCTGAGACGTACGCTGCTTGCCGCAGCCGTTACCGGGTGCCTGCTCGCGGCACCGCAGCTTGCGGGGGCAAGCGCGCCCGCTGCCCTGCCCGGGAGCGCATACCTCTCCCTAGGGGCGCGAAGCGCCCAGGTCCGCATCCTGCAGTCGGATCTTAATCTCCTGCAGGATCCGCCCGGCCCGGCCGACGGCATCTTCGGACCCCGCACCCTGGCGGCGGTGCGGGAGTTCCAGAGCTATACCGGCATCAAGGCGACTGGCGTGGTGAACGCCCAGACCTGGGCTGAAGTCCATAGGCTCCTCAACCTGGAGTTCCACCCCACGAGCGGCAGCCTCGCAACGAGTGATGCCGCGTTCGGCGATGTCGGCAGCCCTGTTCTTCAGCTTCAACGCGACCTGCTTGCAGCGGGTGAGAATCCGGGTCCGGCCAACGGCGTCTACGATGCCGCTACGCGCTCGGCTATCTACGCCTTTGAAGCCGCCAAGGGGATTGCGCGCACAACTGCGATCTCAGGTTCGCTCCTGAGGCTCCTTGCGGGCCAGCCCGCCACCGTGGCGACACCGGACAACCGCTCGGCGGCCCCCTCGGGCACCGCCGGCGGGCAGAGCACGACCAAGGTGGCAGCACAGGCGAGCTCCAGCCAGATGGACGGCAGACCCGTCCTCAACGTCTTGCACCTGACCGCGACCGCCTACGGTCCGTCCCTGCAGGACAACTATCCCTACGGCCCTGTCGACTACTTCGGCCAGCCCCTCGTTGCGGGCGACGTCGCGGTCGACCCGAGCGTGATCCCGCTCAATACCTGGCTCTGGGTCACGGGGTACACGTCCCCATTCCTGCCAGCGGGCGGATTCCTCGCCCACGCCGTGGATGAGGGCGGCGCCATCAAGGGGCTGCGGATCGACCTCTACATCAACCAGAGCGAATCCAATGTTTCGAGCTTCGGCATCCAGGCAGTCAAGGTGTACGTCCTCGGAAACTAGTCCCAGCAGGTCGGGCGAGACGGCAGCGGGAGGTTCCCGCTGCCGCCTCTTTGCGCGCTGCTGGCGGGACGGGCCGAAACCTGGGGACGGGCAGTGCGAATGCTATATAATGCGAGGGTGATCGCGTAAAGAGGTGCCCACCCATTGACATCGCTCTTTGTCCGGGCTTGCGAGCGGCAGGAAGTCGAACGTACGCCCGTCTGGTTCATGCGCCAGGCGGGCCGTTATCAACCCGAGTACCGGCAACTGCGGAAGCGGCTCAGCCTGCTCGACATTTGCGAGCGACCTGATGTCTGCACCGAGGTTACACTGCTGCCTGTGCGGCAGCTCGAGGTCGACGCAGCCATCCTTTTCTCGGATATCACCGTGCCCTTGCGAGCCATCGGCATCGGGCTCGATATCGTCGAGAACGTCGGTCCTGTCGTGGCAGAGCCGCTACGCTCCGCCGAGGATCTCGGACGGCTGCGCACCCTGGTTCCGGAGGAGGACGAACCGTATGTCGCGGCGGCGGTACGCCAGCTCGTAGGGGAGCTCGGCCCAGTGCCGCTGATCGGATTTGCCGGCGGTCCATTCACCCTCGCGAGCTATCTCGTGGAGGGTGGGCCGTCGCGCAACTATCGACGTCTCAAGGGACTGATGTGGCAGGACCCATCACTTTTCCACGCGCTGATGGAGCGCCTCGCCGATTTGACGGAAGGCCATCTCGCCGCACAGGCGAACGCGGGCGCCGCGGCCCTGCAGATCTTCGACAGCTGGATCGGCTGCCTCTCTCCAGCCGATTACCGACGGCACGTCCTGCCGGTGATGCAGGATCTCTTCGGGCGTCTAAAGGCGCTTCGGGTGCCGACGATCTACTTCGGCGTCGAGACGGCGGGCCTGCTTGAAGCGATGGCCGGGGCCGGCGCGGACGTGATCGGCGTCGACTGGCGCGTCTCGATCGGTGACGCCGCCGCACGCATCGGGCACGAGCTCGCCATCCAGGGCAACCTAGATCCTGCGCTGCTCCTGGCGCCCTCGGACGAGACCGCCCAGGCGGCCAAGGCGATCCTGCGAGCGATGAGCGGCCGCAGGGGACATATCTTCAACCTCGGCCACGGCGTGCTCCCCGAGACGCCGCCGGACGCTCTGCGCAGACTGGTGGAGATCGTGCGGCAGGAGTCGCTCGACGCCTAAGGAGGTCCTGGCCGATGGCCACGAAGAAGCGAGGCGTGCTCGTGATGGACTATGGCACGCCGAAGACGCTCGACGAAGTCCCTGCGTACTACACCCACATCCGTCACGGCCATCCACCGACCAAGGAGCAGCTTGACGAGCTTTTGGGGCGCTACAAGGCAATTGGCGGCCAGTCGCCGCTGAACGACATCACCGACCGTCAGGCCGATGGCATCGGCAAGGTGTTGAATGGTGGCGATGAGGCGCCGTTTGCTGTCTACCTGGGCCACAAGCACGCGGCGCCGTTCATCGAGGACGCAGTGGACCGCATGCAGGACGACGGCGTCGAACAGGCTGTGGCGCTGGTGCTTGCACCGCATTACGCCAACATGTCGGTCGGGGATTACTTCGGGCGTGTGCGCAGCCGGATCCGGCCAGGGGGCCCCGAGGTGCGCTACGTCGAGAGCTGGTATCAGGAGCCGGATTTCGTGCGCTTCGTGGCGGAACGTGTGCGGCGTGCGCTCGACGCGTTTCCGAAGGAGGAGCAGGACGAGGTGCGCGTCGTCTTCTCGGCGCACAGCCTGCCCCTGAAGGCGCTCGAGAACGATCCCTATCCGGAGCAGCTTCACCATTCCGGTGACCTGATCGCGCGGGAGGCGGGCCTGCGCCACTGGCTCTTCGCCTGGCAGAGCGCCGGCCGCACCGACGCCGAGTGGATCGGTCCCGACATCCGTGACGTTGTCAAGGAACTGCGCCGCGAGGGACACGCGAACATCCTGGTCTGTCCGGTGGGCTTTGTGGCCGACCACCTGGAGGTGCTCTACGACCTCGACATCGAGGCCCAGGCACTGGCGCGCGACCTCGACGTGCATCTGGCGCGCACCGAGTCCCCCAATGACGATGAACGCTTCACCGCGCTGCTTGCGGACGTCGTGCGCAAGCGGTTTGCCGAGCCCTCGTGAGCCGCGTCGCGGTCGTTGGCGGAGGGCTGGCAGGGCTTGCAGCAGCCTATCGGCTGATGCGGCTCGGCCTTGAGCCCATCGTGCTCGAGTCTGACTCCGGCTTTGGCGGCAAGGTGCAGACCGAGTGTACCGATGGCCTCGTCCTGGAACAGGGGCCGGATTCCTTTCTCGTGCGCAAGCCGGAGGTTGTGCAGCTCGTGCGTGAACTTGGCCTTGCGGATGATCTTGTTGCCCTGCAGCCGAGAGGCTCGGGCAGTTCGATCTACGCGCGAGGCAGGCTGCACGCGATCCCTCCCGGGCTGATGCTCGGTCTGCCGACAGAAGTCTGGCCCATCGTCCGTTCGGGCCTCCTCTCGCCGCTGGGCAAGTTGCGCGCCGCGGGCGACTTCATCCTGCCGCGCGACCGCGGCGAGGGCGACCAGCCGCTCGGTCAGCTCGTGGCTCGGCGGCTTGGCGGTGAGGTACTGGATCGCCTGGTCGCTCCCCTTCTGACCGGCATCTACGCCGGAGACCCTTGGTCCATGAGCACGGAGGCAACCTTCCCGCAACTCCTGGAGCTCGAGCGCAGGGATGGCAGCCTGGTGCTCGGCGCGCGCCGTTTGCGGCGCAAGGCGCCGAAGCTGTCCACACCGCCAGGGCCGATGTTCATGACCATGCGCCGAGGACTCGCCCAGATCACGGAGACCCTCGAGGCTGCCCTGCCCACAGCATGCTTGAGGCCGCAGAGCCCCGTCACCGACCTCACCGCGAGCGGTGGAGGCTACCGTCTGACGCTTCAAAGCGGCGAGGAGATCCAGGCGGACGGTGTGATTCTCACTCTGCCGGCGCCCGGGGCAGGCTACCTTCTGCGCGATCTGGCGCCCGCGGCCGCCTCTTCCCTGTTTGCGGTGCCCTACACGTCACTGGCCGTCACCCAGATGGCCTACCGCGCGGAGGACGTGCCAACCCTCAAGGGTTCAGGGTTCCTGGTCGATCGCGCCGCTTCCTTGACCATCACCGCCTGCACCTACGTCGTAAACAAGTGGCCACATGAGAGCCCGGACGCGGTGCTCTTGCGCTGTTACCTGGGACGCGCCGGCGACGACCCTCTCGGGGTGGAAGACGAAGACCTACTTGGGGCGGTCCGCCAGGACCTCGCTACCGTGCTCGGCATACGCGCCGAACCTTGGCTCCAACGCGTCTACCGCTGGCCGTCGGCCATGCCGCAGTACACCGTCGGCCATGTCGCGCGCATGGCGGCCGTCTTCGAGCACCTGCACGATCTGCCGGCGCTTGCCCTGGCCGGCGCCTCGTATCGCGGCGTAGGCATGCCGGATGTCATTCGCCAGGCGAACCAGGCGGCAGAAGATGTCGCCCGGACGCTTTCGCAAGTGGACCGTGAGGAGGAGTCGCCACGGACGAACTGATCGCCGAGGTTCGCCAGTCCCTCAAGGGATGCATTCCCGACCTGCCTCCAGCGAGGAACCTGCCTGCCCTGGCACCCGCCAGCCGGCGGGAACTCGCCGCCCTGATCGACCATACGCTTCTTCGCCCCGACACCACCTGGCAGGAGGCGCAGGCGGCCTGCCGCCTTGCCGCGGCAGAGCATTGCGCCGCGGTCTGCCTCTCGCCACGCTACGTCGCGCTGGCAGCCAAGGAGCTGCACGATACAGACGTCAAGGTCTGTACGGTGATCGGCTTCCCGCACGGGACCGACGCTGCAGCGGTCAAGGCCTTCGCGGCGGCGCAGGCGGTGGCGCAAGGGGCGGACGAGATCGACATGGTGATCTCGCTCGGCGCGTTGCGAGCTGGAGAGGACGAGGCGGTCACGGGCGAGATCCGTTTCGTCCGCGCCGCGATGCCGGGGCATACGCTCAAGGTCATTTTGGAGACGGGCACCCTCACGCCCGCCGACATCGTGCGTGCGGCGCTCCTCGCCGTCGCCTCCGGCGCCGATTTCGTCAAGACCTCGACCGGTTTCCAGGGCGGTGGTGCAACGCCCGAGGCGGTGTCGCTCCTGCGGGCGGCTGTGGGCGGACTGGCCGGCATCAAGGCATCTGGCGGCATCCGCACGCTTGAGGAGGCAAGGGCCATGCTGGCCGCCGGCGCCACGCGCCTCGGCATGAGCCGCACGGTGGAAGTGCTGGACGCGTGGGGTGAGACGCTTTGAAGTTCCAGGCTCTGCCTCTGATCGAGCGCAAGCGCGACGGCGGCGCGCTCGAAGAGCGCGAGATCCAGGGCCTCGTCGAGGCCTATGTGAGCGGTGACGTGCCGGACTACCAGATGGCCGCGTTCCTGATGGCGGTCACGATTCGCGGCATGAGCTTTCCGGAGACGGTGGCGATGACGGCTGCGATGCTCCATTCGGGCGAGACGATCGAGATCTCGGCGCGCCAGCCGCTCGTGGACAAGCATTCCACTGGTGGCGTCGGCGACAAGACGAGCCTCGTCGCGGTGCCGCTGCTCGCAGCCGTCGGCTTCTGCGTGCCCAAGCTCTCGGGGCGCGGTCTCGGACATACCGGCGGCACGCTTGACAAGCTCGAGTCGATTCCCGGCCTGCGCACCACCCTCGAGCGAGCGGAATTCAAGACCCTCGTGAGCCGTTACGGCCTCGCGATCGCGGCGCAGAGCGAGGACATCGTCCCTGCAGACCGCCTGCTCTACGCCTTGCGGGACGCTACGGGCACCGTGCCCTCGCTGTCGCTGATCGCGTCGTCGATCATGTCGAAGAAGCTCGCCGTCTCCTCGCGCCTCATCCTGCTCGACGTCAAGGTGGGGGATGGCGCCTTTTTCCCGGACGAGGAATCTGCGATGGCCTTCGCCCGGCTTGCCATACGCATCGGCGAGGCGTTCGGACGGGACACCCGCGCTCTGCTCACGCGCATGGACGCGCCGCTCGGGCAGACTGTCGGCAACGCGCTCGAGGTGCGCGAGGCGGTTGCCTGCCTGCGGGGCGGAGGACCGCAGGACCTCCGTGATGTGGCGGTGGCGCTGGTGGCGGAAGCTCTGCACGCGATCCATGGCCTCGAGCGTGCTGACGCTCGCCGCCGCGCGGCCGCGGCGCTCGCAAGCGGCGCCGCCTACGACGTCTTCCGGCGCTGGATTCCGTCGCAGGGCGGAGACGGCACCTATCTCGAGCATCCGGAGCGCTGGCCTCAAGCGGCTGCGGCAGACACGATCAAGGCACCTTCCGCCGGCTACGTCAGCCGGATCGGCGCACGGGCCGTCGGTGAGGCGGCGCGGCTCTCCGGCGCCGGCCGGCTGCGCAAAGAGGACGGCGTCGATGCCTCGGCGGGCGTCGAGATCGTCGCTCCGCTCGGAAGCCGCGTGGAGTGTGGGGCCGATCTCCTGCGCGTGCATGCGTCAAGCGAGGATCAGATCCGCGCGGCCGTCTCCCGGATCAAAGACGCTGTCAGCATCGCCAAAGAGCCCACCCAAAGTGCGCCGACTGTCATCTGCTCCTTGGACAAGACCGGCCGACGGGAGGAGTCATGATGACCACACCGCCGGCGGATCTGCTGAGGGCCGCTCGCGAGGCGCAGGCGAGGGCTTATGCTCCGTACTCGCACTTTCCGGTGGGCGCGGCTCTTCGCCTCGAGGACGGCCACATCATCCAGGGCTGCAACGTCGAAAACGCCTCGTATGGCCTCAGCATCTGTGCGGAGCGCAACGCGGCCTTCGCCGCCGTGGCGGCCGGGGCCACCTCCTTCAGCGAGGTGCTGGTCGTGGGCGAGACGGCGGGCCCGATTGCACCGTGCGGGGCCTGCCGCCAGGTGCTCCTGGAGTTCACCGAGCCTGACGCCCCGGTGTGGCTCGTGGGACGTGAGGGCGCGCTGCGCACGAACCTCAGGGAGCTCTTGCCCAACGCCTTTTCGCCGCGGGACCTCACACCGGAAGACTAGTCTGTCACCGAAAACGTAGGCAGACGTGTTCATGTCCGCTGCTCTCTTTCGGTGTCTTACCGTGGGCTTGCGCCCTTCCTGCTTCGACCAGACGGCTCGCGAAGCGCGAGCGTTTCGTGGCGGCCGTCTGTCCAC